>CAIQCE010000109.1 GCA_903870185.1 uncultured Gammaproteobacteria bacterium | reverse complement strand
TTCGAGAGATGGCCTTAAGACTAATTTAATATTAAGATGCGATACTCTATTAAATCAACTTCTGGAGAATTGGATCATGCCGGGCCCCTTAACATCTTCCACAATTGCCGTCGTTGGAAATAAAGGAGCAGGAAAAACCGCGCTGTGTGAAAATACGCTGACATCTCCTAGGAAAAACGAAAACCCCAGCCTCACCTTTAAAAATGGTCTTATGTTAATTGATATTCCTGCACCTGGACCCTCTTGGACTGAGGATCAGTACAAAATATATTTTACAAATGCTAAAGCCATTGTGGTTGTCTATGATTTAAAAGATCTTCGTGTGACTACAGAAAACCCCCTGGGCGCTTTGGATGAATTTTTTGAGCCAAGAGCCATTAGAGGCCTGGATTCTCCACCAACTTCTGACAACCCCCTAGCTGCTGCAGATGATCTTTCTGAGCTAACCACTATTACGACCCCGACTCCTTCATGTCCGATTATTTTAGTCGTTAACAATATAGATAACAATTGGCTATTACCGGGTCGATTTGAAACGATAGAAAGAGCGGCAACTCGAAAAGGTTTTACAGCTGTTTTAGGTATTCGTCACGAAAAAGAATTATCCGAGAACACTAAGGCAGATGGGATTGCCGCTCAAATCATTGCACGTGTTAAAGGTGAAAAATATCGAGATAATATGGTCGATACACTCTTTCATTATCTTACCGAACCTCCACCTTCAAAGCCAACTAGTCATCTCGATGATTTAGATAGGGCGATGGCTGAATTAGATCAATATTACAGAATTCCTGACAAAGTAGCTGAACCAATCTTTGATCAAGCTATTATGGACCCTCTAACCGCCGATCCTTCACTAGGTAAAGCAGTTATGGATAGAATCTTCATTCATTTTAAAGATGACTCTATACGGAATCCTTTCAATGCGGTTGATAAAATATTGCGTAGTATTTCAGCGTTAGAACCTGCCGCACCTAAAACTAAGTCCTTAAAAATTGCTTTAATAGGGCCTTCCAAGTCTGGAAAAACGACACTTTGGAGCCAGATTACTGGAGAAAAACCACCTAATCCTTCTGCGATTGTCGATAGTAGCCCCACAGTACTTTCTGCAGCTAAAATAACCTCACCTTTGGACTTAGCTGCTAGAATTCTTAGAATAACTCCTACTCCTGATGTTTCCCCTATTCCTACTTCTAAAGCCCCAATGAATTCAGCCCAGGTGATGTACCGCAGGGAAACAGAGCCAGTACAAGTTACAGTCTATGATATTCCCAGCCAGATTGATGCTTGGTATTCAGGGCAAAAAGATGAAATTCAAGTTGTCCAAGATGCTAATCTTATTGTAATGCTCATTGATTTAGCCGCTGACGATTTTGATATAATAGATCCTCTAGGCACTGTCGATTATCTAAAGCATGTCAATTCATTAAGAAGTTTTGATCAAGAAGCAAAACCTTATCAAACTATTTTAGTCGGCAATCAATCTAGTAGCAGAATAGATATACTTACCCTTGAGTTTAGAAAAAAAATATTACAGCGCCATGCTCGAGAAAAATTCAATACCGCTCATTTTATTGATGCATCCAGCAAGGAAGAAGTAGATGAGTTTATTCAGGGAATATTAGCTGGACCCCTCCCTCCTCTTGAAACTATTGTAGCTTATACTGATATTTCTTCTGATACTGACCCTTCTGTTAAAAAGAAAAATGATTTACCAAAACAGCACACTATTACAAAAGGCACTCGATTAAGCGAAATAGGATTATGGTTTATCATTTTATTACCTATATTAATACTAGGGGCTGGGGCCATAGGAGCTGCTTTATTATACGCTCCTAATACCATCCCTCTTACGATGATTACAATCTGTATTGCTGCAATAGGATTAGCCATTGGAACAGGCGTTATCATTAATAAACTATGTCGCATACCTAATGTTATTAACCTATTTTCTGATGTAACACCGTTGGAAACGAGAGGTGTTGCAGAGGCTGTTTACAGTGCAAGTACAACAAAAAGCCAATATAGATTAGTGCCAAGTGAAGTGGTCCAATCTTCGGGGCCAGCTAGACGGCCTTCGCCTAATTAACTGGAAATGGGGTCAGACCCTGCATCGACCCCTTATAAATCGTAGAATAGAAATTCATCCCCCTTTATCTTGGCATTACAAAAGCATGAGCTTGCAATTAGCCCCGACTTCATCTAGACTAAGTCTAGTCTAGTCCATTTTACAGGGTTTATAAATGAAAGCTGTGAATATTCATGATGCCAAAACTCAATTCTCCAAGTTAGTAGAACGAGTCAGCGAAGGTGAAGAAATCGTTATTGCAAAAGCAGGAAAACCCGTTATTAAAATGGTGCCATTGACTCATAAAAAAACTATACGCCTTGGTTTATTAAAAGGAAAAATTAAAATCGCCAAAGATTTTGATGACCCCCTTCCTGAAAATATCCTAAGTGATTTTGAAGGTAAATAATGCAATTATTATTAGACACTCACATTTATCTCTGGGCCATTACCAACGATATAAAGCTTTCTAAAACTGCAAAAGACTTGATGCAAGATGCTTCAGAAATTTATATCAGCAGTGCTTCCATTTGGGAAATTGCCATCAAAACCAAATTAGGAAAATTAAAACTGGATATCGAGATGGATGAATTAACAAACTGCATCATAGACAGCGGATTCAAAGAATTGCCAATCACAATGAAACATGCGACGCAAATTAGTCAATTACCTGATCTACATCGTGATCCTTTTGATCGAATGTTAATCGCACAAGCAATAACTGAACCACTTAGGTTACTCACAGCAGACCAGCAGTTAAAAGGTTATTCGGAACTTGTCCTTAATGTATAATTTCTTAGAAGGGCTCAAGGGCACCCACAAGAGGCGCCCCTACACTATAGACACCGTTCAAATAACAAAACCGTTGAACATTAGATATCAAATGCACCGAGATTTTATTTAAAAAAATGAAATCGAACGCAGTAGGGAGCACCTCTCGTGGACACCCTGAAAATGGGGCATTTCTAATTCCCTCGTGTACAATAGTCAAAGTTCATGAATTAATAGGATTTAAGATTACCTTAAGCTAACTCCGCTACATTAAACACAATCCAAACCAGCCCAATGGAATGCAAATCATGCGCATAGAGAAAGTAAATAAAAACTTAGACACCCAATACACCCTTGATCAATTCAGAAAAGGCTTAAAAGTCCCAGCAAGCTATTTAGCCATGTTTAATAAGCATTTTATAATTCCTGAATTTTTGACTGCAGATAGTGTGACAACACTTCAAAATGAAGCAAATAGCTTGAGGCATGATCCTATCCCCGAATCACTGATCATTGAGTATGAAAGAGCTCATGAAACCTACCGAGAGGTTGCCATATTAAATATCCGTTATTCCCAGACTGAACAAGCTAATAATATAGATAAACGAATCAGAAGAGCAATTGTCTATACAGAAGCTTACCCCTCAGCGCCTGAACTGAACTCTTTTGACTCTGATTCAAAAAAATCAGAATTAAAAACA
>CAIQCE010000108.1 GCA_903870185.1 uncultured Gammaproteobacteria bacterium | reverse complement strand
GTGCTTAGCTCAGCTGGCAGAGCGTCGCCTTTACACGGCGAATGTCGGGGGTTCGAACCCCTCAGCACCCACCAATGATTCAAATTTCGGAGCGGTAGTTCAGTTGGTTAGAATATCGGCCTGTCACGCCGAGGGTCGCGGGTTCGAGTCCCGTCCGCTCCGCCATTAACTTGCGACAAGAAGTCACTATGTTACAGAATATAAGAGAACATCTTCAAGGCTGGATCGCAGGGGTGATTATAGCGTTGATCGCTGTTTCTTTTGTGCTCTTTGGAATACAGTCTTATCTTCAGGACGATAATCCTAAGCAACACTCGGTGGCTACAGTTAATGGCAAGAAAATCACACAAGAACAACTTCAACTTTATTATCAAACTTTGCTAGAGCAGTCCGCTAATAAAAATCCTAATACAGATCAAAACGCAGGGGTGGATAGAAATGATCTGCGAAAGTCTGCTTTAAATCATTTAATTTCAGAGTCAGTTTCACTGCAAGCGGCATCCAGTCTAGGATTAGTAGTCAGTGATGATGAGCTTAGGGGCTTTATATTTAACACACCGTCTTTCCAAGATCATGGTCAATTTTCACCCCAGCGTTTTCAACAGATGCTTTCGGTCAACGGTTTTACTCCTGTTCAATTTGAAGCTCATTTGCGACAGCTGCTTTTATTAGATGAGCTCGAGAACGCTGTTCGAATGGGTTCATTCATTTTGCCCGCAGAAGTTGAAGCCTCTTATTCACTTTTAAATCAGAAGCGAAGTCTAGGATATTTTACGGTTTCATTGTCTCCTTTTATTAAAAATATTCAGATTAAGCCTCAGGACATCAAGGCCTATTATGAAGCGCATCAAACTGATTTTGAATCGCCTGAATCCTTGAGCATTGCTTATGTGATATTGGATCCTAAGGCATTAGCAGCTGCGTTTAAGCCGACTGAGTCTGCTTTATCTAAATATTACGAAGAGCATAAGTTAAATTTTATTAAGTCCCGTCGATGGCAAGTTGCTGACATTTTTGTTCCGATGAAAGGTTCAGCTAACTCTAATGAGCAGCAAGAATCTCAAAAGAAGCTACAAGCTTATATTGATCAAATTGGTTCAGGCACTGAATTCAAATCACTGGCTCAAGCGCCACAATGGCTTCAGCAGTCAGAACTTTCGCCTTTACAAGCGCGAGCCTTAGGATCTTTAAAGGTGGGGGAAGTCGCTAAACCTTATCGCGATAAAGATGGGTATCACTGGATTAAGCTTTTAGCCATAGACCCTGGCCGACCTCAACCATTTCCAAAGGTAAAGGATCAGATTTCAAGTCTGTTGAAGCAAGAAAATTTAGAGCAATCCTTTGCTCAGAAATCAGAAGTTCTGGCGAACCTGAGCTACACTCATCCGGATAGCTTGAGTGATGTTTCTCAAGCTTTGAAATTACCGATTCAAAAATCTGCCTTCTTGACTCGAAATTCTAAAAATTCAGGAATCTTAGCGGAACCCCAAGTTCTAGCTGTAGCTTTTAGTGATGAAGTCCTGCAGCAAGATAATAATTCCAATCCTATTGAGCTGAAGGATGGTCGTTTACTAGTGCTGAGGATCGATCAACATAAGCCGATGTCTGTTTTACCCCTTTCCCAAGTGCAGGCTAAAATTCAATCAGTGCTGACAAAGCAACTCGGAGAGCAGCAAGCCTTGAGCCAAGCCAAGGCCCTACAAAAGGCGTTATTGGCAGGTAAGGCATCATTGGCACTTGCTAAGCAATATGGTCTTAGCTGGCAGCAAAAAGAGCTGAGCTATGCTCCAGGAGCCTCATCTCCTTTGTCGGCCGCTGCTTTTGAAATTTCCCCAAATAAGCCCTCCCACCCTTCAGCTGGATTAGTTCAATTGGCTGATGGAAATTGGGTGGTATTTCAAGTCCTATCCGTTCAAAATTCAGAATACAAGGCCTTAAAAGCCCCAGAGACGAAGGCATTAGGAGCTAAGCTATCAGCTTTATGGGGTCAGCAAGAATATCAGCTCTATAATCAGGGATTGATCAAGCAGGC
This sequence comes from uncultured Gammaproteobacteria bacterium, assembly GCA_903870185.1. GTDB lineage: Bacteria > Pseudomonadota > Gammaproteobacteria > Coxiellales > Coxiellaceae > CAIQCE01. Next base: position 1,754 of record CAIQCE010000108.1, on the reverse strand, counting down.
TCATGTGAAAATAAAAGAAACAGAATTGAAACAATAGAGATTAGTCTTTTTTCTGTTCAATTTGTAGGAAAAATGCTCAACATGCCTGAGAGTTCAACGAGACGTAGCGTGCTCTAAATTAAGCCATATTTCTATCTCATTGATTAATAATAACTTATTTTATTCGGAAATGCTTGCCTATTAAGGCTTTGAGGTATTAGAGGTTTTGGGCAATTGTAGCTTCCTAGGGTTGTGCTAAAGTTTGTCTTACCCGTAAAAGGGGTGTGTGGTTTGAGATAGTTCTGGTAGGGAATGCTAGACCTAGTGTTGAACAAGGATTGTTCAAATACTATTTCAAAGAACACATGTCTTATCCTAATTAAAAAAAGGCATAAGGCGGTTTAAGGTCTGTATTTAGGTAAGGATACTTTAAATTGGGCATGGATGCCCTTAGCAGACCCACCAATTTCTAAAGCCGCGAAGATCGCGGCTTTTTTTTGGCTTTAATTCTTCCTTATGTCAATAATATGCAAAAACATAATTTAAACACCCGGTTAATTTAATATAAAATAGACTTTTAACATAAAAAATGCAAATATTGGTTATGATTCATAAAATAACCATAGAAAACTTCTTCTCTATTGCTGATCGGCAAGAGCTTATATTGGGTATTCCTGACAATGCTCCTTTATTGCCTTGTTTCTATCCATCTGCAGCATTGCCTGCCATTAGGCTCCCAGTGAGTCTTGGATTGTTTGGATCAAATGCATCGGGAAAAACTACAGTTCTGAAAGCAATAATAGCGGCTTCAGATTTTGCCCGCGACAGTTTTTTATCTTCTTCCTCAGAGGAAAATCTACCTGCCCTTTGGTTCCAGCCTTATATGCAAAAAAGTTGGTGGAGTCGTCCCTCCATCATTGTCATTGAGCTCGATGCTCAACTTGGACCTGACCAACCTGTTCAGCTATTTCGATATGAGCTACATGTTGCTCATACAGGTCAAGTGGAAAAAACAGTAGATTATGAAGCTCTATCCTATGCCCCTCATGGTAGATTTCGTAAACTCTTTGAACGCAAAAAACAGATTTTTAGATTCAGTGAAGAACTTAATATTGGAGAGAATGACCCGAGATCACAAAGCATTCGCCCAAATGCCAGTGTTGTTAGCACCTTAGCTCAGTTTAATCACCCAATAATGACTCATCTTTGTGAATCATTGCGAGGACGTCAAACGAATTTAATTTTTGGAAAAAAAACGCGAAACTCTTGGGGTACCATCTTAAAATTTTATGATAATAATCCAACTCTTCTTAAGGATCTAAATAAGGAATTAAGGCGTTTTGACCTTGGCCTTGAAGAAATGATTATTAAAAAAACGAGTAATGACCTCCTTGCTGAATTTAAACACCTTGGCCTCGATGCTCCTATTATCATGTTTGATGAATCAGCAGGAACAGAAAGTTTCATCGAAATTTTCCCTCGTCTTCACATTGTACTCGAATATGGAGGTATTGCGGTTCTTGATGAGCTAGATGCTGATATTCATCCTTTGTTGCTGCCGGAGATTTTACAATGGTTTACGGATCCAGTGCGTAACAAAAAAAGTGCTCAATTAATTTTTACTGCTCACAATCCTGTTCTTTTGAACGAGTTAGAAAAAGAACAAATCTATTTTACCGAAAAGCTAAGTGGAAAACCCACTACAATTTATAGTGCTTCTGATATTAAAGGCTTACGTCGAGAATCCAGTCTTATGAAAAAATACCTTGGGGGCG
>CAIQCE010000107.1 GCA_903870185.1 uncultured Gammaproteobacteria bacterium | reverse complement strand
CAGGTGCAGATTCCGTTTTCCACATTCCTTCTATAGCCGCAATCTTCATTTTTTGATTATGAGTCGCTACATATCCACTTTCATCTCCTAACACAACGACCGATAATGCAGAAGCCAACCCAAATGCTGCTGCAACTGCTATCGAACGCTTCGCAATTTCCACATGTTTTTTTCGCAACAGGTAAAATGCGCTGATGGATAATATGAACATAGAACCTGTCACATAACCTGCACTTACTGTATGAACAAATTTCGCTTGAGCCACAGAATTAAATAACACTTGTGAAAAATCAGTAATCTCCATTCGCATCGTATGAAAATCAAACTTAGCACCGACTGGATGTTGCATCCAACCGTTCGCGATTAAAATCCACAGTGCTGAGAAATTCGATCCAATCGCTACCAACCAAGTGACGAATAGATGACCGCCTTTCGATAATTTATTCCATCCAAAAAAGAATAAACCAATAAAAGTTCCTTCTAAGAAAAATGCCATTAACCCTTCGATCGCGAGTGGGACTCCGAAAATATCACCCACATAATGAGAATAGTAAGCCCAGTTAGTGCCAAACTGAAACTCCATCGTAATTCCCGTTGCCACGCCCATCGCAAAATTAATTCCAAATAGAGTGCCCCAGAATTGAGTCATTTCCTTCCAAATCTTTTTTCCGGTCATCACATAAACCGTCTCCATGATGCCTAGCAACAAAGACAAGCCTAATGTCAGTGGGACAAACAAGAAGTGATATAAAGCGGTTAATCCAAATTGCAAACGTGAAAGCTCAACTAAATCTAAATTCATTATAAATCTCTCGTGGCTGTGGGTTTTAGTAGATGAGAAGCAATATCATTTGGGATTAAAGTTTTATCAATAGGATGGGAAAAAAACAACGCCCACAATCCCCATAAAATCAAAAATTTTATTAATAAAGCCATTAAAATTTCGTGTCGCAAAAATCGTCGTTTGGGCATTGCTTTGCTCCTAACTGTTAACAGAGCTAAAAATTTGAAGCAGTATAACATTAATTACTCGGAATAAAATGAAAACGTAGGTTGGTGTGGAATGTAGTCAGTTGTTTCGTTGGCCCGCCCTGTGCTTGGGACCAACCTACAATGGGACCAACCTACAATAAGACCTACCTACAATGCGGCCTACACAATGGCACTAACCTATTGATAACCGTTCTCATCTGGAGTATTTTGAAGACCCACACGAATTCAGGACAACAATCATGTTACGCATATTGGTCGTTTTTATTTCCATTTTTATCACTCTACCTGCCACAGCCCACATCACTCATTACCGGATTGATTTTGATCAGAGCATTTGGCATCTACACCCCAATATGACTTTTGAAGTTGAAGATACCACTAAAACCACCTTGCTTTCTCCCTACTCTGTTAAAATGCTAGGAACTGATCAGAAAACATTTACGCCTGAAAATGAGCGACTTGAGTTAATTGAAGCCTATGTGATTGTGCCTGATGGAAAGCGTGTCGATGTTGACCGCAGCCAAGTTTTTACTCGACCCAGCCCGATCGCGACAGATGCCTCGTCTTTTGCTGATAGTAAAATCACTACGGTTGTATTCCCTCAACTACAACTTGGATGTCAAATTGTTGAGCGCTGGAAATTGACCCGATTCAAACCCAACAGCTTGAATGATATTAATATCCTTTACACGCCTAATCTAAGTGCTGAAATCACACATCAAGAAATTTTGATTCATAAACCAGATCAACTGTCTTTAAAATGGGACAAACATGGTGCTTATAAAATTACTACTAAACATCAGGAAAATGAAACTCTCATCAAAGCCACTTTAGATAATAAAAAAAGTGAAACACCTGAGGCCAACATTCCTGATATTTTAGATTTTGAACCTGTATTTTCGGCATCTTCTCATTCATCCTTAGAAGACATTGGAAAACAGTATTTTAATCTTTCTCAATCCCAAACAACTGTAACACCTGAAATCCAAATACTCGCAAAAAAAATTGTGGGTGATAAAACAGGAATTGAAGCTGCGCGTGCATTATATAATTGGACAACTCAGAATCTTCATTATATTTCAGTGGGGCTTAACGAAGCAGCTCGCTATACGCCTCATAGCGCAACTGAGATCTTAAAAAATCGATATGGCGATTGCAAAGATTACTCTCTTTTATTACAAACTTTACTAAAATCAATTGGCATTAAATCCTATACTGCTTTAATTGACTGGGGCTACCTGTTTAAAAAACTCCCCGTCCCAAGCCCTTATCAATTTAATCATGCCATTCTCTATATTCCGGAATATCATTTATTTGCCAACCCAACCGATAGTAGTGCTAGTTTTGGCGCCCTTGATGCTGGGCTTTCTAATAAAGTTGTTGTTATTGCCTCTGAATCAGGGGAAGTGATTAACACTCCTATCAATAATCCTTATAAAAACCGCTATGTGTTAAAAAATAAAATCCACCTATTACCCAATGGTGACATTCATGGAAAAAGTACAGCTCGTTTTTCAGGTAATTTAAATAATAATATTAGAAATACCATTGACTCTGCTGACTCGCTAAAATCGATCGCTGAAAGTTTACTAGCTGAAACACCAGAAGGAGGATCAGGCAATATCACTGCAACCAATCCTCATGATTTAGATCACAACATGACTATTCATGGTCGCTGGAAAAGTTTATTGGCTTTTAATATGGAAGATGAAGTTTATTTCAATACCCCTTATGGAATTGATTTTTTCCTACCTAGCAATCTTCGACAGAATATTACTTATGGAAAACGTCGCTATCCCGCTCATACAGATAGCTTCACCCTTCATTGGAATTATGAAATTTATATTCCCAAAAATTATACTGTAGAAACTTTACCCAAGGATGCTTTATTTAAGAATGCAGCAGGGTCTTATCATAGCCATTACTCAAAGAATTCCAAAGGCATTAAAGTCTCTCGTAATTTTGTGTTAATTAAAAGTTACTATGAACCTGAAGAATATGAAAATCTCAACCAGCTTAAACTTTTCGCGGCCAGAGATGCCAAGAGTATTTGCGTGTTAAAGAAAGCAGCGGAATTAAAATCCTAATTTGGTGGTTACGGGTGGACTTGAACCACCGACCCCGGCATTATGAGTGCCGTGCTCTAACCAGCTGAGCTACGTAACCATTGGGAGGGAGGGATTTTCAGGCTTTCAATGGTCTTTGTCAAGTTGCTATATTTTATAGTTGCTGAGCTGCGCTCTGCTTGGCACCAACCTACATCATACATTAAACCGAAAGTGCATCACATCGCCAT
>CAIQCE010000106.1 GCA_903870185.1 uncultured Gammaproteobacteria bacterium | reverse complement strand
TGCCCACCCTACATGATAGATAGCATGGAGTTATACATACCATTTACCACTCACAATCGTCAAATGTCCCAACTTCCGCCCCACCTTCGGCTCCTTCCCGTAATCATGCCAATAATAGCCCTCACGGACTGGACGATCAGCAGGCCACTCACCAATGTAATTAATCATTTTGGAAGACCCACGGGACTCAGTCGAACCTAATTTCAAACCCAATATGGCTCGAAGATGATTTTCAAACTGGGAAGTCGTAGCCCCCTCAATGGTCCAATGTCCAGAGTTATGAACTCGTGGCGCTACTTCATTCAAAATCAACTGCTCGCCTTGTTGGAAAAACTCCAAACAAATCACCCCTACATAATTCAAAGCATCCATCATTTTGCCAGCATAAAGTTGAGCTAAATTTTCCAACTGAGGATCGTCAAAGGGGGCTTTAGATTCACGCAATATTCCCGCTGAATGGTGATTCTCAATAAGTGGGTAATAAGTCACCTCCCCTTGCTCACTACGAACCCCTATCAACGATAACTCTCTATCAAATTTTAAAAAAGATTCGAGCACACAAGTTCCAGCCAAAGATAAAGCATTCCAAGCTGGCTCTAAATCAGCTTCATTATTGAGTACAAACTGACCTTTTCCATCATAACCACCTCTACAAGTTTTCAGCACTGTAGGAAAACCTAAGGTTTCTACGGCTAATTTTAATGTATGGAAAGAATCAATCAGCTTAAAGGGTGCAGTAGGAATTTGAAGAGCATTTGCAAATGACTTTTCTTGATATCGATCTTGAGTGATCTTAAGTGCTTGCAGAGGTGGATGAATTTTAAGTGTTAAATTTTCCAGCACTGAGATTTCAGTATTCTCAGATTCATAGGTCAGAACATCCAACCCTGAAACCCAAGCCTGCAAAACTTCAGGATCTCGGTAATCCCCCACCTCCACCTCAGCCACTCGAGAAACGGGGCAATCGAGTGATGGAACTAAAAAATGAAGTTTAATACCCATGGGGATGGCAGCCTCAGCTAGCATTTGCGCTAACTGCCCCCCACCAATCACACCCACTCGCATCAATCACCACCTGGCTTAGGCTCTGCCAATACTCGATCAGTTTGTCGCTTACGAAATTCTGCCAAAGCCTTTCGAATCGAAGCATCATTTAACGCTAAAATAGAAGCAGCTAATAAGGCCGCATTGATAGCACCGGCTTTTCCAATCGCCATCGTTCCGACTGGAACACCACCTGGCATCTGAACGATTGATAATAAGGAATCCAATCCATTTAAAGCAGCTGAACTCACAGGGACGCCTAAGACAGGCAGTATCGTATGAGAGGCAATCATTCCAGGCAAATGAGCCGCCCCACCGGCACCTGCAATAATCAGCTTTAAGCCGCGTGATTCTGCTGATTTTGCATAATCCGTCATTAATTCAGGAGTTCGGTGAGCCGATACAATTTGTGTTTCAAACGGGATATTTAAAGATTTCAAAGTTAACGCGGTATCTTCCATCGTAGCCCAATCGGATTTTGAGCCCATAATAATTCCAACTATCGCTTGCATAGAATTCCCTTACGCTATTGCTTGAGAACTGCAACTATAACATAGTCCCCGAATTTCAGTAATTCCATGTTCGATCGTGAATCCTTGAGTCTTCAAACATTCTTGGATCGCTTGAATGACCCCATGATCTGAAATTTCTGAAGAGACCCCACATTTCTTACAGAGTAAAAATTGACTGTGATGTTGATCATCAAAATGAGAACAAGGCACATAGGCATTCAATGATTCAACTCGATGAATCAAATGATGATCGATTAGGAATTCTAATACTCGATAAACAGTCGTAGCCTCGGCCTTGGTCTTCGTCTGTCTCAGTAAACGTAAAATTTCATAAGCGCCGATCGCTGAAGAACTCTGAATAATTAAAGCCAAGACCCCGAGCCTTAAAGGCGTCAAACGAATACAGTGTTGCACGCACCAGCTCTCTACTTGAGCTAATTTTTTATTCATTATTTGAGCCATCTTTTTTATGCTCCCTCTAAATTATTTTGTAGCTGCTAAAGCAACAGCTGCTAACGGATTAGGAACAACTTCAGTTTGATTGGCTGCCTCTTGCAAATGAAACTCAGGCTTTAGAAGAGCTCTCTTCACATTCACATCCACATCCAAATCCGAAACACTTCTTCTTTGCTTATCTAAAGCTGAAGATTGATCACTTGTAGGTACAAGAGCAGCTGAATCAGTTGGCTTATTCGTTTCAAAACGCAAATAGCTAATAAAACTCACTCTCTTAGATGACTCAACACCGATACAATGTACCCCAAAACCGATAAGCTGAAACGGCAATGTTAAATAAAACATCAGATAACCTGCAATATCGCGGTGATTGTGATCATGACAGTGATCGTGCTCTTCATGATCATCTAATTTGATAATCATCGGCAAGCTGAAGAAAATTTTCAGATAACTCAATTTACTATAATCATGAATTTGATAGTGAGGCTCAGATTTATCCGCTGCATCCGCACCCGCTTTGAGCTTATTATCAGGCACTATAAAATGAAAATCGCCCAAGAATTCCACCAATGCGGCTAATAAAGTCGCTACAATCGCTGTCATTGGAATGATAGTCAGCTCACCCACTCCTGGCCCTGCAATCACCCCAATCGCCAATACATGCAACAACAGCAATGACATGCCTGCCACTTTAGTGAGCGCCACAGAGAGCCAACGAAATGGATTGAAAAATTGCCACCATTTTTCTCGTTTCCTGAGTTCTTTAATCCACTTCCATCCCTTTCCAAACAGGTATTTAATCGATGAAATAAATTTCTTTGCAATTTTCTTCGCAGAGCGCAAACTATTTTTCGCAGTAAAAATAAAAGTCATCGGCACATAGAAAACCCAAATCAAAACAGTGCTACCAATCAGCGCTGAAGGAACTAAACTTCCAAATGAACCCATTGCAAAAAAACTAAAACATTGAGCACCTGCATTCAACCAAGCACCAGCAATCGCAATCGTCACGACTAGAGAAAGTGCAATGATGCCCAATATCCCGATTAGTTTCAGTGTGCAATGAACACAATGAGCTGCAATCTCCCAGCGCGTAGATTCTGAAAAAGGTTTTTTAGGCATAAAAGTAGATTTTAATTTTTCCCATATTTTTGAAAAAAAATTGCCTTCCAATTGCTTCGCCCACATGGAATACATCATCAATCCATAAGTAATTGAGGCTACAATTGCGATAAAAGCGGCGAGTGAATAAACCAATGCAGGAGCTAAGCTCGATGAAAATGCAAAAAGTGACGTAACGGTATCCGTTAAAGTAATAGCACCAAAACCAATACCGGTTCCTATCACCACAATCATTGCCAGCGTCAGCCAGCGAGATTTTCGTTTCATTTGGGCTTTAAGTTGCAATAACTCTTTCTTTTCAAACTTAAATCCTTGAATCGTTAATGAGTCAGAAAGGATGGCAGCATCCATTTCTGACATCAGCTCATCAATTGCAGCTTCTTGCATCTCTTCACTTAAATCCAAAAATACCGCTTTTCCTAGCTTTTCCATCAACACTTTTTTAAGAAAGGCCCGCTTCAAACTTCGATAAGGGCCCCTCATGATCTGCTGAACAGAAGATCCCATAGCCCCTAAAAACACCTCACCCTCAGTAAAACCGCCGGCAATACCTGCAATAATGGCAATCAACAAACCCAGCTGAGGAAAGACATATAAAACAGATGCAAAAGTAATAAAGCCGATGGCAAAACCTGCGATAACTGAAAAAAATAAACTAGTTGCTTGAGCGCCATGGTTAGCGTGGCTGTGATTGTGATGATGGTGGCTATGCTGATGAGCAGCCTCTACACCGGACGATCTGGACATTATAAACCCCTTGATTGAAAACAATCCGGAAATGTTACATTATAACATTTCATGATTCAAGGAATTTAAAGCGATATTCCTCAACTGATCGGGAGGGGTTATCTAATAAGGACTATCGAATTGTGTAGGGTGGTGCTAAGCCCTGCAAGTGCACTGAGCTTAAACTCTTGATGAACTTTACACAGGGTGAGCCCACCAAGTCTGTTCTCTTTTATTTTTAAATTTTTTAAAAGGAATATGTTGTTTGGTCGGCACACTTCGTTTTGCCCACCCTACATTTCAAACAGTCCCGTTGTCTATTCTTGTGGCCCGCGCTGCGCTTGGGACCAACCTACAATGAGACTAACCTACACCTTACACAACCGATACATAATGAAAGGTGGCACACACATCAACACCAATCCACCTACCAAAAGCATCTCATAAGACAATAACTGACCCACCTCAATATTGTCAGGGGGGATAAAACCAAATGCAAACGTTAATAAAGAAGCGATAATCCCCAGAGTACCAACCAACCAAATCCCCCAATTCCCACCCGGAATTCGAAATTTTCCAGAAACAGAACGTTTTTTGTAACGTAAACGAATGGCTGCTGCAAATAATATCACATACATCAGCATATAAAGCTGAGCCGCTAGAGCCGTTAGCAACCAATAAGAACCGTTCACAGTAGGCATTAAGAGGAACACTAAGGCGATCAAACTGACTATCACGGCTTGATAAATCAAAAGAACACTTGGGGCTCCATAGCGATTTTCTTTTCGACAATGCTTAGGCAGATTGCCATCTCTAGAAGCCACTAAAAGACCTCGAGTAGGGGCAATGATCCAATTGCTTACACTTCCCATTCCGCCAATAACCAGAGTCAGCGCAATCAAAGATAAAATCCATTCCATATTATAGGCGGCAAAAAAAGCGTGAAAAGCCTGCATTAACCCCGCCACTAAACTGATTTGATTACCAGGCAATACGGTAGCAATGGAAAGTGATCCTAGCATTAACGTTACCAATAAAATTAAAGTGGAAATTAACATTGCAGCGGGATAGGACTTCTGAGGATCTCTAACGTCCCCTGCATGCACAGTCGCCACTTCCATTCCGCAAAATGAAAGCATGATACCCGTCAAAGCAACCCAGATATGTGAATCGGTAAAATGTGGAAAAATGGCATCTAAAGAAAAATCAATTTGTACTTGCCGAGAAGTCACTACCCAAATCGCCCCTAATAAAATAATTAGCGTCATAGGCACAATTAATCCCACTAAAGTACAAAAACCGCTAAAAAAAGCGGAGGAGCGAATACCTAATAAATTAATACCCGTTGCAATCCAAAAAGCCGCCAAAATCACATCCACTAAAAACACTTTATGAGTAGCCAGATCAGGGGAAATTAAATAACCAATCGTACCGGCTACAAACGATAAAATAGTAGGATACCAAATAACATTTTCAATCCATTGCAACCAAACTGCTAAAAATCCAGTTTGTATCCCAAATGCCTCTTTGACCCAGACATAAATCCCGCCGCTTTCTTCACTTGAAGAACCCAACTCGGCTACGACTAGTGCAACAGGCAATAAAAAGCAAAGAGCTGCTAAGGTAAAAAAGAAAATAAGGGAACTACCGAACAAAGCGGTGGTGGGTAAATTACGAATGCTGTCCACTGAGCCTACAGTGATCATCACTAGGCTAAAAACACCTAAAGTTCTTAGACTCGACTTATTTCCCATTACTAAAACTCGCCTTTTATTAAAGACATAGGTATATCCTATTAAGATGACGCGTAGTCTTATGGAAAACCTTTGATTAGTCAAGGGGTGGGGGACGTACGTCCCCTATGCCCTATGCCCTATGCCCTATGCCCTATGCTTGAGCTGCTATTGCTAATGAAACTGTCTCAGCCAAAGCTTCAGCCGCCTCTTGAGCGCTGACCAATTCATCCGCTTCAACCATCACACGCACCAAAGGCTCAGTGCCTGAAGGGCGAAGTAATACCCTACCTGATCCTTTCAGCGATTTTTCAATTGCCTTCACATGCTTCTCAATCGTCGGGTAATCTTCCAGATTAAGTTTATGAGCAACAGGAACATTGATCATGACCTGTGGACGCTTTACCATTACTTGCTTGAGCTCATGCAAGCTCTGTTCAGCAAACTGCATCGCTCGCAAGACCTGCAAAGCGGTGATCATGCCATCCCCTGTACTCGTTAAATTAAGATTAACAATATGGCCAGATGATTCTCCACCTAATGCCCAATCATAGCGCTGCAAGGTTTCCATAACATGTCGATCACCCACATGCGTTCTCACAAATTGGATATTGAGTTTTTCCAACGCTTGCTCCAACCCTAAGTTACTCATGACAGTCCCTACTACACCAAAAGGCTCATGATTTTCATCATGATGACGCTTAGCTAAGATGGCCAAAATCTCATCCCCGTCGACCAGCTCCCCGCGATGATCCACCATGATCACACGATCACCATCTCCATCGAGAGCAATACCCACATCAGCTTTATGATGAAGCACTGCATCCATTAACATTTTAGGTTGTACTGAACCACAATTTTGATTGATGTTAAAACCATCTGGGGAAACTGAAAGAGAAATGACCTCAGCCCCTAATTCATGGAACACACTGGGAGCCACATTGTAAGTGGCACCATTTGCGCAATCCACAATAACTTTAAGTCCCGAAAGGTTTAACTGAGAGGGAAATGTACTTTTACAGAATTCAATATAACGACCACCGGCATCTTTCAATCGCTCAGCCTTGCCGAGAGCTGCCGCATTCACCATCGAGATCGGCCGCTCTAATTCGGCCTCTATCAAATACTCAAGCTCATCCGAGAGTTTCATTCCATTTCCATAGAAAAACTTAACCCCATTATCATAATAAGGATTGTGTGAGGCACTGATTACAATGCCAGCGGAGGCCCTTAAGGTGCGAGTAAGATAAGCAATAGCGGGGGTCGGCATAGGTCCTAATAATAAGATATCAACGCCTGCAGCTGACAATCCAGCTTCCAGTGCGGATTCCAACATATAACCTGAAATTCGAGTGTCTTTTCCGATCAAAACTTTAGCATGACCATCTTGAGCTAAAACTTTCCCTACAGCCCAACCTAGCTTTAAAATAAACTCAGGTTGAATTAAAGAATTCCCAACCTCTCCTCGAATTCCATCAGTACCAAAATATTTCTTCACAGGTGCATTCATTCGACTATCCCTATTATTTTCGATCCTCTAGATCGCCTATTGCTCCAAACAGGCGAATCAGTATATCATCGTACGATCATACTCGCCAATAATGCTCTAAGACTTTCATTGCATCACTCGTTGCCTTTACATCATGGGTTCGAATAATAGCGGCTCCATTAATGGCAGCCAAAACGGCCGCTGCAATTCCGCCATACAATCGATCCTCACTGACGGCATCCAGTGTATCACCTAACATTGATTTTCGTGACCATCCAATTAATACGGGACAAGACAATTCATCGAATCGGGCCAGGTTTTTTAATAAATAATAATTTTCATCCGTACTCTTGCCATAATGCCCGCCCCCAAAGCCAGGGTCTAAGATGATCCGATCGGAAGCTAATCCTGCTTGCTGGTAATTAGCGACAAGCAACCGAAAATCCTCGACAATTTCTTCTAATAACTCCAGCTTGGAACCACTCTCCGGCTTTCTTATTGGGTCAAAAAAATGCATTAAACAAACGGGAAGTTCTGATTCAATAATAAAATCCAGCACCCCTGGATTTTTAAGTGTACGTTGATCATTCACCAAATCCACGCCTGCTTTAACCGAGGCTCGCATCACCTCGACCTCACTAGTATCCACTGAAACCAAAACTTCAAAACGCTGTTTGATCGCCTCAATCACAGGCACTACTCGATCGATTTCAATTTGAAGCTCAGGTTTATCTCGAAGCAGATCTACAGAAGGATTAGTGGCCTCGCCTCCCACATCGAGAATGGCTGCACCTCCTTTGACCATAGCCTCAGCCAAAAACAAAGCCTGTTCTAAATTGGCAACAGGCTGGTAAAAGGAATTAGGGGATAAATTTATCACCCCCATGATGAGGGGGCGATTCCACTTTAAAATGGTTTGGTTTTTAAGGCGGAGCGTGAAGCGTGGTAGAGTTGGGCTCATGAATAAATATCTATTGGTGAAATCAAAACTATTTAAATCATGTAGGGTGGTGCTAAGCCCTGCATAAACACCTATGCTAAAAAAACTGATGCACTCTAAGCAGGGCGAGCCCACCAAAACTTACATAAAGAATATGTTAACTTGTTAGGCCGCGCTGCGCTTGGCACTAACCTACATTTATGAATGTCACTTCTCAACATGTGTCGCCGCATTATCCAAATGGTGATCATCATGAGATTTAGTCCGTTTTGCTTTCTTAGCCTTTGGGTGCTCTTCAGCTTCATGAACAGGTTCTAATTTTTCCCCATGATTCCAACCCTCAGGCTCGCTCGGCTCTTCACCAGCAAGAATCTGCTTGATTTGTTTTTCATCGATGGTTTCATATTTAATTAATGCCTGAGCCATCAAATGAAGGGTTTCCATTTTTTCTTGAATAATTTTCAGAGCTCGCTGGTAATTAGCATCAACCAAAATACGCACTTCTTCATCGATGATTCGACTGGTTGCTTCAGAGACTTCTTGAGTTTGAGAAACAGAGTGGCCCAAGAAAACCTCGCCCTTATCTTGACCATAAGTCAAAGGCCCCAACTTATCCGAGAACCCCCATTTCGTTACCATCTTACGAGCCAACTCAGTCGCTCGCTCGATATCATTGGAAGCACCTGTAGTAACACGCTCTTTTCCAAAAACTAATTCTTCCGCAATACGACCACCATAAAGTGAACATAACTGGCTCTGTAAACGTTCAAGGCTATAGCTATAGCGATCTTGTTCCGGCAAGAAAGTTGTTACCCCAAGGGCTCGGCCACGAGGAATAATACTCACTTTATAAACGGGATCATGAGAAGGAACCGACAAACCCACCAAGGCATGTCCTGCTTCGTGAAAAGCGGTTAATTCCTTTTCTTCTTCACTCATCACCATGGAACGACGCTCTGCACCCATTAGTAATTTATCTTTGGCTTTTTCAAATTCTTTCATACTGACAGAACGCTTATTAGCCCGAGCCGCAAATAAAGCGGCCTCATTAACTAAATTCGCCAAATCCGCGCCTGAAAACCCAGGGGTTCCTCTCGCTAAAACTGAAGCCAAAACATCCGTAGACAAAGGCAATTTACGCATATGCACTTTTAAAATTTCTTCTCGACCTTGGATGTCTGGTAATGGCACTACCACATGACGATCGAAACGGCCTGGACGAAGCAAAGCGGGATCTAATACATCAGGACGGTTAGTTGCCGCCATTACAATCACACCCTCGCTCCCTTCAAAACCATCCATCTCAACCAATAGCTGATTTAAAGTTTGCTCACGCTCATCATGTCCGCCACCTAAGCCTGCTCCACGATGTCGACCAACGGCATCGATTTCATCGATAAAAATGATGCAAGGCGCTTGTTTTTTGGCTTGCTCAAACATGTCTCTAACTCGAGAGGCACCGACACCTACAAACATTTCCACAAAATCAGAACCCGATATTGTAAAGAAAGGCACCTTAGCTTCGCCTGCAACGGCTTTAGCTAAAAGTGTCTTACCGGTTCCAGGAGGACCGATCAACAAAACTCCACAAGGAATTTTCCCACCTAATTTTTGAAACTTACCGGGGTCTTTTAAAAATTCGACGAGTTCTTTAACTTCTTCTTTCGCTTCTTGAACTCCCGCCACATCTGCAAAAGTCGTCTTAACTTGACTCTCACCTAACATCCGAGCACGGCTTCGACCAAAGGATAATGGACCACCTTTCCCACCACCGCCTTGCATCTGTCGCATGAAGAATATCCAAACACCAATCAAGAGCAACATCGGGAACCAGCTGATCAAGATATGAGTCAATAAACTTTGTTCTTCGGGTGGCTTACCGACAACATTCACACCTTTCTTAATCATATCGCTTAAGAGATATTGATCTTGCATCGGCAAATAAGTGGTAAAGCGTTGATTGTCGCTCGTAGTGCCGGTGATAGTTTGGCCATCGATTACAGCCGATTTAATCTGTCCCTTATCTACTTGTTCCACAAATTGTGTATAGGAATACTGATTGTCCGTGCGATGATGCACGCCAAAATTATTGAAGACGGTGATTAAAATAATCGCAATAATCAGCCACAAAAACAAATTCTTAAACATATTATTCAAAACAAGGTGCTCCTAGAAAAAACTTAAAATCTTGATTGAGCCACACAGAGGCTCTATTAATTAACCGGCATTATACCCCAGAAAACCCGTCCCTAACACATAGATTTCTCGGGAACGCGCCCTAGAAGAATCCGGTTTGCGCCATTTTACTTGCTTAAAATGCTTTCGCATAGACAAGACAAACTCATCGACCCCAGATCCTTGAAATAATTTAGCGAGAAAGGCTCCATTCGGCGCTAAAATTTGTTGAGCACAATCCAGTGCCAATTCATTCAAATACATAGCTTTGGGCTGATCAACACTCTTCTGCCCACTAATATTGGGGGCCATATCAGAAATTACAAGGTCTACCACTCGATTATTAAGCAATGCCAGCAATTGATCCAAAACTGTCTGCTCGGTAAAATCTCCCAGGATAAACTCAACACCTGCCATTGGATCCATCGGTAAGATATCTAGCGCAATCACTTGGCCCTTTAAGCCAACAAGATCTCGCGCCACCATCGACCACCCTCCAGGAGACGCACCCAAATCCACCACCCTCATTCCAGGCTTGATCAATTTGTCTTTAGCATTGATTTCTAACAGTTTATAAGCCGCACGAGATCGATAACCTTCTTTTTTCGCCTGTTTCACATAAGCATCATTAAAATGCTCATCGAGCCAGCGCCGACTACTACCGGACATTGTAAAACCTCATCATTGATTGACTTCTAGACATGATCGGTCAATCATACCCCTTATCCCGCTTCGGTACCAGGTAAGGTGCCTGGCACCTAACATAGATCCATCAACCTTTTAGGACTATCATGCTTGATAAAGACGAAATCCGACAACTTAAAGCCGATGCCCACGCCCTAAAACCCGTGGTGATTATTGGGAGCAATGAACTCACCCCAGCGGTCTATCAAGAAATTGATTTAGCCTTGAATTCACATGAGCTTATTAAGATCAGAATCAATGCCGCCGACAAAGAACATCGCTTAGCCTTGATTCAAGCCATCGCTACAGAAACCCTTTCTGAATGCGTAGGCTGCATCGGGCATGTTGGTATTTTTTATCGAAAATCCCTCAAGAAAGAAGCTGAAAAAGCTAAAGCAGCCGCTGCCAAAGCCAAGCCTAAAGCAAAGAAAAAACTAAAACCTAAAGCAAAGCCAAGAAGTTATAGATAAAAATAAATTGTTTTGTTGGGCCGCGCTAGCACTTGACACTAACCTACGCTTCGACCCAACAATTGATTTATCCGACCACATCAGCTATTTTGTTATGGCTTCTATAAAAAAGGATTTTTTCAAGAATGTTATTTAATAGCTATGTTTTTATATTCCTTTACCTCCCCATCACCCTACTTTTGTTTTTTTATATTGCCAAGAAGAGCCAGCAAGCTGCATTGGGAGTATTATTTTTAGCTTCAATAACCTTCTATGCTTGGACAGATTATCACTATGCTCTTTTGCTTTTGTTTTCCATTGGGGTCAATTTTTTTATCAGCAAATTCATCATAGATTCAAAAGAAGCCATCAGGCAAAAAAAATTATTGTGGTGTGGCGTTATTTTCAACCTAGGCTTGCTGGGTTACTTTAAATATACCGATTTCTTTATCCATAATATTAATTTGGCTTTATCTTCTCACCTGCAACTATTAAACATAGTCCTACCTATCGGCATCTCTTTTTTCACATTTACACAAATCGCCTACTTGGTGGATGCTTACCGAGGAATCGTTAAAAAATATCAACTCCTGAATTATGCATTATTTGTAACTTATTTCCCGCACTTAATTGCCGGCCCTATTATCCATCACAAAGATGTAATGCCTCAATTCAATAATAGTAAGATATTTAAATTCAACTATAGAAATTTTGTCATAGGCCTAACCATGTTTTCAATCGGGCTATTTAAGAAGTCTGTACTAGCCGACTCCTTATCCGCCTTTGTGGGACCCGTATTTGATACTCATTCAACATATATTCCACTGATAGATGCATGGACGGCAGCACTTTCATACACGTTAGAACTTTATTTTGATTTTTCTGGATATTCAGATATGGCAATTGGATTGTCATTATTAATCGGCGTGAAGCTTCCTATTAACTTTTACTCTCCTTATAAATCTATCAATATTATTGAATTTTGGCGTCGATGGAATATGACCTTATCATATTTTTTACGTGACTATTTATATATATCCTTAGGTGGCAATAGAAAAGGGCCTGTTAGGCGCTATATGAATTTATTGGCCACCATGATATTGGGTGGCTTGTGGCATGGAGCAAGCTGGACATTTGTAATATGGGGTTTATTACATGGCCTTTATCTATGCATCAATCATGGATGGACTAATTTTCGAGAACTCCTAAAAATCAAACCCCTCAACAGTTTTATATTAAATAACATCT
>CAIQCE010000105.1 GCA_903870185.1 uncultured Gammaproteobacteria bacterium | reverse complement strand
GAAGCCGTTTTGGTTTTAATGGTGGGAATTAAGAAAAAGGAGGCTAAGGTATTCATCCCTACGTTGTAAGCTGGGGTGGCTTTTGCAAAAAAAGCAGGGGGATTAACACGTGAACTTATCCAGTAACTATCGAAAGGATCTTCACCCTCTTGAGTGATCCCTAAGCTAGCGGCTCTCGTAGTGGCTCCCAACCGTGAGCTTCTCCGAGCTCTTAATTCTCGTTGAATTTTGTCCATTTCTTCAGGTCGGTTTTTAGCAGCAACAATGCTGGCTGATCGCTCCATCACGCTTTGAAAGAGCTGTTGATCAGCCCGGTCCTGTAGTACGAATGGGTTGCGTAGCGTTATTTTCCCTGAAGTGGCCACATCGAATTGAAGCGTCTCCTTTTTCCAAGGTAGAATGAATGAAAATTCCATAGGAACTTTTTGCTGGGTAGGGTCAAGAAACTCAAACAAGGGAGAGACTCCTATCAGGTTCGATGGTTGAGGGATATTTTAGGATAGGGGCCCATAATAATAAAGATTGCTTCAAAAACATAGTGTTTAGTGAACGGCTTACACACCACTTGATATCAGTTCCCAAATAAATGATACTACCGCCTATGCAAAGGATTATGCGGCCTTATAATGAAAAGAACCTCTAAAATTTTAGCGAGTTATCTCTCGATATTTATATTGATTTGGACCTCAATCCCCTCCTTTTTCAATTCTAATTTACCCTTAGATGTCATCGAGCATTTAGCCTATGGGCCTAAACTCGAGTTTGGATATTGGAAGCATCCTTATCTACTAGCCTGGTTAACCAATATCGCCAATCTATTATCTCCTGGAAATGGATGGACCATTTATCTCATCAGCACCTTAATGGTCAGCTTGGGTTTAATTTTTCTTTATCACCTTGCCAGAGAACGATTTGATGAGAACCAAAGCCTCGCGATTGTTTTACTGACTTCAGGCATTTACTATTTCACTTATCCTATTCCAGAATTCAATCAAAATATATTACTGCTTTCTCTCTGGCCTATAGCCACCTATTTTGGGTATCGAGTTACATTTGATGATCGCTTAAAAAATTGGGTTTTCCTTGGTATAGCGGTAGGTTTGTTATCTGTAAGTAAATATTTCTCTATCGTCTGGTTTATTGGATATTGTCTTTATACCCTGCAAAAAAGCATCAGACCCATGTATCGCAACTACAAACTTTATATTGCTACATTAGTTGCCTTCGTTTTTCTTCTGCCTAATCTTTATTGGCAATGGAAGCATCAATTTATTGGAATTGATTATGCCCTCAGTCGACTAAAGGTTGAAACTCCAACCTTATGGTCCCACTTTTCGACTGCATCGAATTTTTCAAGCGCTCAATTAGCTGATATCGCACTCTGTTTATTACTATTTTATGGGTTAACTTTCAAGGGTCTTCGAGCCATCAAAGCCTCACACTCTCAAAAAGCCTATGATCGTTTTATTTTATATATGTTTTACATCCCATTGATTGCAACACTCTCTATTCCCTTGCTGAGCGGAGAAGAAATCAAACAAATATGGGGAACCCCTCTCTGGGATTTATTGCCTATTTATTTATTTATTAAAAAACCTGTTTCTGTCAGCCTTAAACAAGTGAAAATCTTATTTTATACGGCCTCTTCCATTCTACTAATAATTGGAGTTGCATATGCCATCTTTAGTGATTTTTATATTCTAGATAAAAAAGGCTCTAGAACTTTGTTCCCAGGGAACGAACTGGCCACCAAAGCCAATGAGTTTTGGATAAAAAATGAAGGTGATAAACCAAAAATGATTGTTGGAGGAGATGTTTGGCTAGCAGGCAATGTCGCTTACTACGGAACCCCTCCAGAGTCCCAAAGACCTTTTGTGTTCATCGATCTAAACAATCTTACTTGCCCCCGGTTAACCACTATTTTTGTTCAACATGATTTTTTAGCGATATCTTTAAATCCATGCAACAACCCACCGAGCCATTTTCTTTTAAAGCAACAAACTGAAATTACCCTAGAAAAGAAAATTTATTGCTTGCAGATTTTAAAGGCGAAGATGTAGGTTGGCGCTAAGCGCCTGCATATGCGCTTGGCGAAAATATCTGATGAACTTGATGCAGGGCGAGCCCGACAAGCCCATTCTTTTTATTTTTTAATTTTTTAAAAAGGATATGTTGTTTGGTGGGCACACTTCGTTTTGCCCACCCTACATAATAGATAACCCTGCAGTAAAATCTTGACGTTGGCCCGCGCT
>CAIQCE010000104.1 GCA_903870185.1 uncultured Gammaproteobacteria bacterium | reverse complement strand
GGGGTCGAAATCAAAATTTGATTCAAGCGCAATTGGGTGAAAAATCTTATCAAGCGATTAAAAAGATTATTGATTCTCTGAGTTCGCAAGAGAATATCAGCATTCGTTTTCGATTGGGTGGAGAAGAATGTAAAATTCCAAGACGAGCCGGTACTCATAGCTTAAAAAAATTATTTCAAGAGTGGCGAGTTCCGCCATGGGAGCGGGAGAGAGTCCCACTGATTTTTCAAGATGAGAATTTAGTCGCTGTAGTGGGGTATGGGCCGTGGGCTATGGGTGTAATCTTAGGCTATTTAAACCTCACATAATGATGAAATTTAATTTATGTGAGGTCATTATGATTTATATTTACATCACATAACCAATAAATGTTATTTATGTGAGGTTTCATAGTGATAATTGAATCATGAAATAGAAAAGAGATTTTTAAATGGTTAAATTGATATTAGATTCATGGAAAGCACTTAGATTTGCCTTAATAGGTTTTAAGTTTGCTTCAGAGCAAAGAGCGTTTAGATTAGAGCTATTGCTCTCGGTGATTTTAGTTCCCTTGGGCTGTATTCTGGGAAATACGGGCATTGAGAGAGCACTATTACTAGGCAGTTGGTTGATGGTGCTGGTTGTTGAGCTATTGAATTCAGCCATCGAAACTGCCATTGATCGAGTCGGCCGTGAGCACCATATTCTATCTGGCAAAGCCAAGGACTTGGCTGCTGCCGCTGTGTTGATGTCTTTTGGTGTGGCTGGCATGATTTGGATTTTAGTCATTTTTTGAGTTGTATCCTTATACTTTTGCATTATCAAGCCTTTTATGCTAATGTTCTGAGACGGAATATTCAATTTGCGAAGGTTTTATGACGACTGCGAGTGTTTTTTTGCATAATAGAACTCGAAGTAGGTGTTTTCAAACTTACAAAGGTGCCTCATGGATATAATACCCATTGGATATAAAGCAATCTGTGAACAACTAAAACTCAATGTACTGCCCCACTATCGAGAATCTTATATTGCAAAATCAGGAAGGGGGAAGGTCAGTAAAGTAGGTTACTATGAGACTCATATTTATCCAAAGTCGTATTCCTTAAAAGATGAATCTAACCTTTTAGAAAATTTAGAATTTGCTCTAAAATACGATGGCTTTAATTTTGAAATTATTAAGGCGCTTTATGAAAGGCTTAACAAAACTGAAATAACTGAATATATTCGGAAGCAGCCTACTGGAATATATTCTAGAAAAATGTGGTACATGTATGAATTCTTAATGAAAGAGCAATTGAATATAGACGATTGTCAGCGAATTAAATATGTTGATTTACTCGATTCAAAAACTTATTTCACAAGCCGCCCTTTTCGAAGTCCTCGTCACGGCATTAATGATAATTTACTAGGTAATATTCAATATTGTCCTTTTGTACGTAGAACTGAGATTTTAGAAAAATACATTAATTTAAATTTGGATGAAAAAGTAAAAAATATACTAAATAAATATGATCCCTATCTAGTTGCCAGAGCTTGTAATTATCTATACACAAAAGAAACGATGTCGTCCTATGAAATAGAGTGGGAAAGGCCAGATAAAAGTCGAATAGCTCGCTTTATTAAATTATTGGAACAGGCACCCTCGATAGAATCTTTATCCAAAGATAAGTTAATTGAATTGCAAAATATCATCGTGGATTCAAGATTTAAAGATTTTGATTATCGCCAGGCTCAAAATTACGTGGGGGAAAATTTAAATCCATATTTTCAAAAAATTCATTATATCTCCCCAAAGCCTGAGGATGTTGCTGATCTTATGCAAGGTCTTTTAGATTCACTTGTTAAGATGTTAGATTCCGATATTTATCCCGTTATTATTGCTGCGGCAATATCATTTGGTTTTGTATTTATTCATCCATTTGAAGATGGAAATGGTAGGTTGCATCGATTTTTGATTCACTATATTTTATCAAAAAAGGAATTTACGCCCAAAGATGTAATTTTTCCTGTTTCTTCTGTGATGCTGCGAAATATGCGTAGCTATGATGTTGCGTTAGAGAGCTTTTCTAAGCCTTTGCTAGCTATTTTAAAGGATTATTCTTTATCTACAGAAGGTGTAATGACAGTCAAGCAAGAGAGTAAGTCTTTTTATCAATACATTGACTTTACAAATTTAGTTGAGTATTTGTTTGTTTGTATAGAGGAAGCTATTGAAAAACACATTGAGCATGAAATAGTGTTTCTGGTTAATTATGATAGAACTAAGAAATCTATTAGGGAGATTGTTGATATGCCTGATAGAAAAATTGATTTATTTATACAATCCGTTATTCAAAACAACGGGAAATTGTCAGCTCAAAAGAAAAAGCGTTTTTTCTCATTGCTTACAGATGATGAAGTTGAGCAGCTTGTTTCTCTGGTGTGTGAAAATATGCAGCATGACTTTCATCCTGTTGATAAATAATGCCTCTTATTATGTAAGGTACCCATCCTATCCTGAAAATCCAAAGATTTGGCTGCCGCCGCTGTGTTGATGTCTGTCGGCGTGGCGGCTGTGATTTGGAGTTTGATTATTTTTTGAGATTTGATCTTCGATTTTTTTATAAAAATAGTTGATAAGATTATTGAAGAAGGCTTCTTGTCTGGAGATAGTTTAAAATTAGCTACAGTATGGCGTCTACATAACTCTTATTTTAAGGCATTTTCGTAAGCGATCCATTAACCCCATCTTTTAAGCTGTTTTGACACCTGCCATAGTGTTGCTTTCAACACTAAAGAGGCAGCTCAATGGAAGCAAGCGCTAGATCAGCACCCACCAAAAACAAAGCATTCTGGAAAAATCATGTTGAGCTGCAAAAAAGCAATGACCTATCAAGGGCTGATTATTGTCGTCAAAATAACCTAAACTACCATAGCTTTGGTTATTGGCTAAAAAAATGGCCGCCTTACGAACGCCAAGAATCATCAAGACTTATTGCGATTAAAATAAAGCCTGACTCAGAAGTTCAAACGCAAGCAACCTTATGCACACTCACCTTAAATAATGGGCGTTGTTTGAAAATCCATGACCTTCAATCACTCGCCCTCATTCTAGAAAAGCTGCGCTAATATGTTTTTGACATTCAATGCACCGATTTGGCTATATCCGAACCCCATCGACTTCAGAAAGCAAATTGATGGACTCGTTCTTCTGGTGGCAGATCAGCTTCAGCTAAACCCGACTTCTGGCCAACTCTTTTTATTCCGTAATCGCCATGCGAATAAAATAAAAATGCTGTGGTGGGATCGCAATGGTTTTTGGCTGTGTTATAAGCGCTTGGAAAAAGGGAGATTGAAATTTCCCGCCATAGAAGATCAAGCATTAGAACTAACGCATGACCAATTAAGTTGGTTATTATCTGGCTTGGATTGCATGAAACAAGCCCTGCTACCTGAGGTTGTTGCCACTCATTTCTTTTAAAAAACATCGAAATAATACTTATTAATAGTATTATTCGACCACACAATCATGATGTAGTTTTCGATGAATTTAGAAGAAACAATACAGAGTCAAAGCAACGAAATCCAGGCACTGAAAGTTGCTCTGGACACAGCTCAAAAACGTTGCGACCAATACGCCCAAGCATATGACCAAATGTATCATCAGCTTCAAGAATTTTTTCGAAATCGGTTTGGTGCGAAGTCAGAACGATTTATTGACCCGGAGCATCCCCAATTTAGTTTGCTGGATGATAATGCCAAGCTATTCTTTGAGGCTAACCAAGCGGGTGAAGCCATACCTGATAGTGAAGCTCAAGTGTCTGCACATTCTCGAAAAAATAGGAAAAAATCCGAGCAAGAAATCAAAGCTTTTGTTATCGCGCGAAAGAATTTTTTATTCTGTGCCTTTATGGAAGGTGCCGATGCGCTTTGTTTGCACTTTAGTTTGATCCGAACCGCAAAATTGCATGGGCTTGATCCTTATCGTTACTAGGTTAATGTATTAAAGAGTATCCCGCATTGTAAAAGCGCGGAAGACTATGAAAAACTACTCCCTTGGAATACCCGATTGGATTAGCTCAAAACAAGCTCTGCCTAGAAAATTTATCCCATTCATTAAGCAGCGTGGAATAATAGAGTTCTTTCCAGACTCGAGTTCAATGTCAGGAAAACGAGCGAATAGGGTCTATACTGCATTGTGAAAGAGTGAGGAATAGGCCGCGTCATTTAAAAAGCATTTAAGCTTAGTTTAAGCTAAGGCGGCTATACTGTGTGTGAGTGACGAAAGAATCTTGAATTTGGAGGGGGAAAGACAGATGAGCAAAAGTTTTGAAAAAGTGTTGGTTTTAAGTGCAGACGAGTTTGCGGCGTATTTTAATAGTCGAGTTCTTAAGGCTTTGGGGCGAACAGGCGCTACCGCGCAGTTAACGACAGCCGAGAAGGACCGAATAAAAGAGATTCGTCGTGATTTATATGAAAAATTAAAGAGTATGAGAAAGCCTAGCTTTGTGGCTACTTCGCCTGCAGAACTCTATGTTGCTCTTGAAAATGACTCTATCGATGCGGCCATCCAGGTTCTGAGAAAACCAAGCAGAGCAGCAGCTGCCGGTGCTGGAGTGGGCGCGGGCGCAGTAGCAGCCGAGAGCGAAACTTCCCCTTTAGGCTCCTTAAATCCGGATTCCGTCAGGAGCATTGCTTCCTATCTGCTCCCTCGAGAACAGGTGGCTCTCGCCAAAGTCTCAAAGCCACTGAACACAGACCTTGACCTTAAGGGCACTCTTGATCCTCGGCGAGTGAAAGCGATAAAGAAATTCCTCCAGCACGTGGCGTATGGACAACAAGTGGAGGCTGAAGCGATGTTGAGAGCGGACAGAAGCTTATTAACCGAAGCCGGCGAGTTTACGGATTATTCGGGCCGACGCTTTATTTGTTCGGCGTATGAATACGCCTATTGGGCTAAAGATACACACATGTGTCGTATGCTGGCTCAAGTGGATGCGGAAGGAAGATCTCATCTCGATGAAGAAATGAAAGCAATCTTGCGAGAACGTATCGACAGGATGGAAGCGATGGATCCAGAAACAGGCCAAGCGAAGGGTCTAACTTATTGGCAGAATGAAGCCAAACATCGAAGCGCCCATTTTGATTTAACGCCCCTGATAACCGCCCTGCAAGAGTATGTTAATGGCTTTGATGCGTGGTATGAAGCCAAGAACTGGGCGGCGATGAAGGCGGCCTGGCTGAGGGTGGGCTTGGCTCAGCGGGATATTCCGGCGCATGTAGCCCAAGAATATGGCAGGCCAGACCGTTCCTTTGATCCCACCCCTGGCTTCACGGAGGCCACGCTGCCGCGAAGTCTGTCTTTTTACAACTATTATAGGAGTCGTGACGAGTCTTGGTTCCCGCTCGGGGCGTCTACTACTTCTGGTCTTGGTTTGGATTTTTCTTTAATAAGAGCGGGGCGGTCCGGCGGGGCGGTTGTGAGTGGGCGGGCGGGCGGGCCCGCGGTGGGGGGCCGGGGCGACGGCGGGTTCGATTTGGCCGCCATGCGCGGCCTTGATGAAGTGAGAACCGCCGATCTTACGCAGTCGCGAGATCATTTAAACCCGCCGGCCACTTCGCCAGGGCTGGCCAGGTAGTCTCTTGGAATAGCTCTGTCGCGATACACGCGACAGAGCTGTCCCAGCAGACCTTTAAAAACCATGTCCATAACTCCTGATCGTGCCAACTTTGTGACGTTCTCACCCACCACGCACACCAACGACGCCCATCTGCAAAACAAGTCACTCTTGATTCGGCGCAGAAACACCATCAATAACCATTTGTTTAACTTGTTCGCGTGCCTTTCGTAACGTTCGCGCATGCGGAACGATAGCTTCAGACAGAGAATTCGAATGACCTGCTGGTGCTGAACTGCCCCCCCCCCGAGGTTCAAGGACTGTTCAGACGGTTCTTGGAGTGCAGAATCCAGTGAATCTCGTGTGACGTGAGTGCCATCCGGAGTTTGCGTCTCCCGATAGTGGATACCTAAAAAATGAAAGCCTTTGTCTATGGCGCCTATGTAAGTTTTTTTACGCGATAATTGCAGTCGCCTTTCGCGTAATACACCCATTAATCGTTGTTTAGAGCGCTCTAATTGCCGCTTCGTTTGACATAAAATAAGGATGTCGTCTTGATAGCGAAGATAAGTCACCTCCATCGTATCAAAGGCATCGTCCAAGGGTTTGAGATAAAGGGCGCTAAAAAATTGAGATAAAGGTCCTCGCAGGGCAATGCCAGTAGCTCCAGCTCGAGGAAGTGTAGCTCCTCATGCAGGAGCTGGATATCTCAGACCCAGATCAACATCAAGGGGAGCTGGAGTATTTGATCATCGACGTGGCAGTGCTGCTGCACATGGCTCGTCAGAGGGAGTGGGAGCTAAACGTCCTGCTCCATATCGTGAGCCTGCTTCTCCTCGATTACCTAAATCCCCTCGCAAATAAATCAATTGATAGGGAGGACGTACCTAAGTTGACAACTTACGCACGTTCTCTTTTCACTATCCAGTAAGAGGCTCACCTTGCCACCTAAGACGGCATGATTGAGTGCTGGGATCTTGTTGGCATTTTCAGCTAACATCATTTGGATCATGGCAACGGGTTCACCTATAGCGATTATCAAAAGTGGAAGACCTATTGCTAGAGAGCCTAAAACGATTCCATAAACAGTCCAGACAGGAGAAGTTGGCCCGCGCTAACGCTTGGGACCAACCTACATTTTGGATGGTCCTGTTCTAAGCTCTGAACGTTAGGCCGCGCTTCGCTTGGCACAAACCTACATTTTATATGGCACGCAGGGTACCCATCAAAATTGCCTGTCCTAAGGGAGTTACCCCCAGCCCCAAATCCTGTTAGTATATCGTTACCTATTTGGCGCTAGAATCGCGCCCCCAGCTCGAAGGCCTATAAGAAGAATGAGTCAAGATTTAAAAGAAGCGACACCCCAGCAATATATCCGCAATTTCTCCATCATTGCCCACATCGACCACGGTAAATCCACCTTGGCGGATCGATTTATCCAAATTTGTGAGGGTTTGTCTGACCGGGAGATGAAAGCCCAGGTTTTGGATACCATGGATATCGAGCGAGAGCGGGGAATTACAATTAAAGCTCAGAGCGTGACCCTGCGTTTTCAGTCCAAAGATGGACATCTCTATCAGCTGAATTTTATTGATACCCCAGGTCATGTGGATTTTGCCTATGAGGTTTCTCGTTCACTCGCTGCGTGTGAAGGCGCGATTTTGGTGGTGGATGGGGCTCAAGGGGTGGAAGCTCAAACAGTTGCGACCTGTTATACGGCTTTGGAGCAGAATCTAGAAGTTTTGCCCGTGCTGAATAAGATGGATCTTCCTCAATTTGATGCTGATCGATCGATTCAGGAAATTGAGGATGTGATTGGAATCGATGCCTCTCATGCTATTTCGGTTAGTGCTAAGAGCGGTCAAGGGGTTCCCGATATTTTAGAGCAACTGATTAAGGTGATTCCGGCACCAGGAGGAGATCGAGCGGCTGAGCTTCAAGCCTTGATCATCGACTCTTGGTTCGATAGTTATTTGGGTGTGGTTTCTCTGGTTCGAATCAAGCAAGGGACTTTGAAGAAAGGCGATAAGATTCGGGTAATGTCGACCGGTAAAGATCATCCCGCGGATCAAATTGGAATATTTACCCCAAAACGACAATTAAAAGAGGCGTTGTATGCGGGTGAAGTGGGTTTTGTGGTCGCGGGGATCAAAGATATTTTTGGCGCCCCTGTCGGGGATACTTTAACTCATGCCAAGCGACCTGCTGCAAAGCCTTTGGAAGGTTTTAAGCAAGTTAAACCTCAAGTGTTCGCAGGAATGTTTCCCATTGATGCTGACGATTATGAAGGTTTTCGTGAGGCTTTAGCGAAATTGCGCCTGAATGATGCTTCTTTATTTTATGAGCCTGAAAGTTCAGATGCTTTAGGTTTTGGATTTCGATGCGGATTTTTAGGGATGTTGCACATGGAAATTGTGCAAGAGCGATTAGAGCGAGAATATAATCTTGATCTCATTACGACAGCACCGACGGTAGTTTATGAGGTCATTACAAAAGCGGGTGAAACGCTTTATGTGGACAATCCCAGTCGCTTGCCTGAGCCGAGTCTTGTGGCAGAAGTTCGTGAGCCGATAGTCGTGGCGAATATGTTGCTGCCTCCCGATTGCTTGGGGAATGTGATCACGCTGTGTATCGAGAAGCGTGGTGTGCAAAAGAAATTGCTGTATTTATCGAATCAAGTTTCATTGACTTATGAGTTGCCGATGTCAGAAGTCGTGATGGATTTTTTTGATCGCTTAAAATCAGTGAGTCGTGGCTTTGCTTCTTTAGATTATAGTTTCGATCATTTTTTAATAGCGGATTTAGCGAAATTAGATATTTTAATTAACAATGAAAAAGTGGATGCATTAGCCTTGATTGTGCATAAAGATCATATTTTGAGTAAGGGTCGAGATATCACGGAGCGTTTAAGGGAATTAATTCCTCGTCAAATGTTTGATGTCGCTATACAAGCGGCGATCGGTGCAAAAATTGTGGCAAGAAGCACAGTGAAAGCACTGCGAAAAAATGTAACGGCTAAATGCTATGGAGGCGATATCAGTCGAAAGAGAAAATTATTAGAAAAACAAAAAGCGGGTAAAAAACGTATGAAGCAAGTTGGAAAAGTGAGCATTCCACAAGAAGCGTTTTTGTCAGTATTAAGAGCAGATAGTAAATAATAGGATTTGAAAATGGTAGATTATAATTTTGCATTTTATTTAACGATAGCGACGTTTTTGAGCGGTGCTATTACTTTAGTGGATCAATTATTTTGGAAACGAAAACGTGAGCAGGAAGGTGACAAGCTACCTTGGCTTGTGGATTATGCAAGATCATTTTTTCCTGTGCTGATGTTAGTTTGGTTTATCCGTTCTTTTGTGGCTCAGCCTTACCGAGTGCCTACGGGCTCATTAGAGCCGACTATTTTGCCGGGTGATTTTATCGTGGTGAGTCAATTTTCTTATGGGATTCGATTGCCGATTACGAATAAAAAAGTGATTGATATTGGCATGGATGAGCCTGAGCGAGGAGATATTGCTTTGTTTCGCTGGCCTGTTGATCCAAAGGTCGTGTTTGTGAAAAGAGTGATAGGGCTTCCAGGAGATCATATCGTCTATAAAAATAAAACACTTTATGTGAATGGACAAAAGATGGAGCAGAAAATGCTACGAAAAGCATTTGATGTGGAGCCGGGAGGTTATAAATGGGCGGCTTATCTAAAAGAAGAAAATTTATTGGGTGTGAAGCATAAAATTTTGGTGCAAGTTCAAGGCGGAGAAAATGGTTTTCATGATGTGACTGTGCCTGAAGGTCAATATTTTATGATGGGTGATAATCGAGATGACAGTAATGATAGTCGCATGTGGGGATTTGTACCTGAAGCTAATTTAATTGGAAAAGCTAAAGCGATTTGGATGAGCTGGGATTCTGATGATCATGAAGTTCGCTGGAAACGCATAGGTAAATTGATTCACTGATGAAAATACTGAACTCTTTGCAAAAAAAATTAAATTACAAATTCAAAAATTTGGATTTGTTGGTCACGTCTTTAAGCCATCGAAGCTTAGGGCCGGGCAGTAATGAACGTTTGGAGTTTCTAGGTGATTCGATTTTAAGTTATATAATCTCAGTTGAACTCTATAAGCGTTATCCTGATTTGCAAGAAGGAGCATTGAGTCGGATTCGAGCTTCGTTAGTGAATGGTGAAATCTTAGCAGAACTTGCAAAAAAATTGGCCATTAATGAGGCTTTATTATTAGGGCCTGCTGAACTCAAGAGTGGAGGTCGAGATCGACAATCCATATTGGCGGATGCTTTAGAAGCTATTATTGGGGCGATATATTGGGATGCGGGTATTGAGGTTTGTCAAACTACTGTTTTGACTTGGTTTGAATTTTATTTAAATCAAAGAAGTCGTTCGACATTGCCTAAAGATCCTAAATCAGCACTTCAAGAATGGGCGCAGGCTGAAAAGTATCCTTTGCCTGTTTATCAGGTAGATTCAGTTGGAGGGGCGGCGCATAATCAGACTTTTCAAATGATTTGTGAAATCGAAGGTCTTCCTCATAAAACTTCAGGTGCCGCTCGTACTCGACGTCAAGCCGAACAAAAAGCGGCTGAAGCTTTTTTAAAAATTGTGATAGGTGAGAACCGATGAAGACTCGTTGTGGATTCATTGCTATTGTGGGAAAGCCCAATGTGGGGAAATCCACCTTGATCAATGCATTTTTAGCCAAAAAATTAAGTATTACTTCTGATAAACCTCAGACGACTCGACATCGTATTTTGGGTATTAAAACAGAAGGTGAAGTGCAGATGATTTTTGTGGATACTCCAGGTTTGCACACTCAAGAATCTCGAGTCTTAAATCGCTATATGAATCGCTCTGCAAAATCGGCTTTGTCTGATGTGGAGATGGTGCTGTTTGTGATTAGCGCTTTGCAGTGGACTGATCAAGATGAAGCTGTTTTGAAGCTTTTACAAAAAATGCAGCAGCCAGTGGTTTTGGTGATCAATAAAGTGGATATGGTACACGATCGAGAAAAATTATTGCCCTTTATCGAAAGGCTGAGTTCGCAATATTCTTTCGCGCATATCGTTCCTATTTCAGCTCGAAAAGGCACTCAAGTTAAAGAATTGGAGCAGTTGATTAGCGATTTCCTACCTGAAAACCCTCATTTTTATGAGGCTGATCAACTTACTGATCGAACAGATCCCTTTATTACCTCTGAAATTGTGCGTGAAAAATTAATGCGTAATTTAGGTCAAGAAATACCTTATGCGCTAGCAGTCGGGGTGGAAGCCTTTGAGCGACAAAAAGGGATTTTAAAAATTTCAGCCGTTATTTGGGTTGAAAAAG
>CAIQCE010000103.1 GCA_903870185.1 uncultured Gammaproteobacteria bacterium | reverse complement strand
TGTTGATGAGGAGGTAGAACAGCGCGAATTTCATCAGGGCACCCAGGATACTGGTGATGCCGAATATATGAACGCAGTCACTTCTCTTATCGGTCAACACAAAAAAATCCTTCTCAAAACGGATGAGTCCATATATGGCCCGCGCTACGCTTGGGTCCAACCTACAATGGACCAACCTACAACGGGACAAATCTACAATGGCGCTAACCTACATTTTCTGTGCAGGTCGGGCTGGGCTTTCCAGGCCTGATGAGCCTGTTCTTTCGCGAGATATAGCAGATGGTGTGGCAGCAGGCGATACTGCTGAAACATCAGAATCAGACGGAGATCTTCTTCTAGCCGCATCAGGATGACTTCCTGCCGCAGCTGCTAGTGACCCAGCTTCAAGAGCAGGAGCCCTCCGCTGACGCCATGGATTAAAGATTTGGAAGCACTGAAGTATATACTGAATAAATTTCCACAATCGAGTCATTAAGCTAGAACTAGCGGCCTTAGATCCTGTAGAAGTAGGCTTTGGGGCAACTGTGTTTTCAGTGTTTTCTTCAGCCTCATCTTCGGCTTCGGCTTCGGCTTCGGCTTCTGGTGCTGCAGCTGCTAAAGGATTAACTTCCACAGCCCCTAAACCCACCTCTGCCTCTTCCAATCCCGCATCAATTAAAGCTAAAGCTGCACCAGTTGCTGATTTTGATTCCGGAGCTGGTGCTGGTGCTGGTGCTGGAACTGGAGCTGGAACTGGTGCTGGTGCTGGTGCTGGTGCTGGTGCTGGTGCTGGTGCTGGAGTTGGTGTTGGTGTTGGTGTTGGTGTTGGTGTTGGTGTTGGTGTTGGTACAGCTAATAAATTAGGCTCCATTCCAACAACCGGAGAAGGAGGAGGAGGAGGAGGAGGAGGAGCCGCCGCTGCTGAAGTCGTTGGAATTATACTGGCTGGAGCTGGTTCTACTTCTACTTCTTTAGCTGGAGCAGCTTTGCCGGATGAAGCTAATGGATTGAGTTCCGTTCCTAAAACTGGAGAAGGAGGAGAGGCCTCCAGCGCTAAACCCATTGGAGCTATACTAGCCAGGGCCACAGTCGGAGCTGGAGCACGCACACCCTCTATCGTCACTCGATCAAGACCAAATTTATAAGTCGTTGAACCATTCGTTTCCACCAGTTCAACTCTTAAAGTGCCGAGTCCCTCGTTTTCGGTTGGAAGGTATTTTAATGAAAGCACTTTATTA
Organism: uncultured Gammaproteobacteria bacterium; assembly: GCA_903870185.1. Taxonomy (GTDB): domain Bacteria; phylum Pseudomonadota; class Gammaproteobacteria; order Coxiellales; family Coxiellaceae; genus CAIQCE01. Next base: position 9,178 of record CAIQCE010000103.1, on the reverse strand, counting down.
CGTGGTAGAACAGGCTCATCCTTTTTTTCCTTCAGAGCTTCTGATATCGATGCTTTTAAATCATCTAAAAAGATTTGGGCAATCGACATCAAATCATTCATCCATTTCTTTTGATTTTCATGATTAATCCCTTGATAAGCTTGGTACCACTCTAGTTCTGTTTTTGGATTTAGACCTGGATTTGATTCCAAGTATCTGGCTATTTGAATTTCGACTTCCTCGGGCACTTTTGCTGGCACTTTCACGGCTTTTGCTAGCGAAGGAAATTTCACCGACACTCGATCCTTAAATCCTTTTGGCACTGGAAAGGCTCTAGCTAATACGAGGGGAGGCAAATGTTCTATTCGCTGCTTAGTAAAATGAGCCAACTCATCCGCCCTCTCCTTCAATAATTCCATCATCCCGGATAACCGACCCCCTAACTTTTCGAGTAAGGTATAGACAGCATTTTCATTATCATCTGCAATAGAAAGTTTCTTAGCTGTTAAAGTGATTTTTTTAAATCCTGGAAGACCTGGAGAGCTAGTATAGGCAAGGCTACTAATATCAGGTGTATAGAACGGGATAAAAAGGGACTCAAGGGATAGAGTATAATGCTCATCCAAATAACCGCCCATTTTCAAACCAAGGCCAATGATAGTTAATGTATTATCGGCAGCCACATCAAGCATAGCCCTATAGAATTTCAGCATCTTAGAGGCTTCATCTATTTTGTGCTTAGCCTCCTTTGTGATGCCTTTAATAGCGTGAAGATCCGTTAAGATTAAATGACAGGCATGAACATAATCATGAATATTTTTTAATATGTCGAGTATAGGTGCATCAACCGCTGGCATAGCTTTATCATTGAGTGCATGAATCTTATTTTCAATAGGCCCTCGCGCGGTTTTTTGTGCTGCTTCTAGCGCAGCATTCTCTGATGCAATTTGTGCTTCAGTTTTGGCTTTAAAGAACCCTCGCATATATCTCTTCTCCTTGTGCGATCAAATGAATGGTGATTTTGATAGTATATTTAGTGTTTCTTAAAATAATATTAAGAGAAAGGTGCCTGCGCCTAAAAAGGTGCCTGGCACCTAATGTTACCCCAACAACTTCTTTAAAAATCTTGCCGTATGTGAATGCAAATCCTGAGCGACTTTTTCAGGGGTGCCGGTCACTAAAATCTGGCCCCCACCTGAACCACCCTCAGGGCCTAAATCGATAATCCAATCGGCAGTTTTAATGACATCAAGATTATGTTCGATCACAACAATGGTATTGCCATTATCACGCAACCGATGCAATACATTGAGCAGCTGAACGATATCGTGGAAATGCAAACCCGTCGTGGGCTCATCTAAAATATATAAGGTTCTGCCGGTATCACGCTTCGATAGTTCTTTAGATAATTTAATTCGCTGCGCCTCTCCACCGGATAAAGTAGTCGCACTTTGGCCTAATGCAATATAAGAAAGCCCCACATCCAACAACGTTTGCAATTTTCGCGCAATCATCGGAACAGGTGCGAAAAATTCCAAAGCTTGCTCGACTGTCATCGATAAAACTTCGTGAATATTTTTGCCTTTGTACAAAATTTCTAAGGTTTCTCGATTATAGCGCTTACCTTTGCACATATCGCAAGTCACATAAACATCTGCTAGGAAATGCATTTCAACTTTAATCAATCCATCGCCTTCACACGCTTCACAACGTCCACCTTTCACATTGAAACTAAATCGACCAGGTTGATAACCGCGTGAACGTGATTCTTGTGTCGCTGAAAACAATTCTCGAATGGGCGTGAATAATCCTGTGTAAGTTGCGGGATTCGATCGAGGGGTTCTACCAATCGGGCTTTGATCGATATCTACCACTTTATCTAAATATTCTAAACCAGTAATGCTTTTATAAGGGCCCGGTTGAATCTGCGAAGAACCATTCAATTCTTTCGCGACGATGGGATACAAAGTATCGTTGATCAAACTCGATTTACCCGAACCGGAAACACCCGTAATACATGTCATCAAGCCGAGTGGGATTTCTACATTCACCTCTTTTAAATTATTGCAGGTTGCTCCGTTTAATTTAATTCTGGGCTTAGAGTCTGCTTGAATTCTTTGCTTGGGAATCTCGATACATTTCGTCCCTGATAAATATTGGCCCGTTAATGAATCAGGATTCTTCATGATTTCTTTAGGCGTACCTTTTGCCACCACATGCCCGCCTCGAACACCGGCGCCGGGTCCAATATCAACCACATAATCTGCGCTTAATATCGCATCTTCATCATGCTCGACCACAATCACCGTATTCCCCAAATCCCGCAGATGAAATAAAGTTTTTAATAGGCGTTCATTATCGCGTTGATGTAAACCGATAGAAGGTTCGTCCAAAATATACATCACCCCCACTAGACCTGAACCGATCTGACTCGCCAACCGAATTCGTTGTGCTTCCCCACCCGATAAAGAATCAGATTTCCTCGATAAACAAAGATAATTCAACCCCACATTCACAAGGAAGCTGAGTCGATCGCACACTTCTTTTAAAATCTTTTCAGCAATCTCAGCCTTATTGCCTTTAAATTGAATCGTGTGAAAAAATTCCAGCGCATCAGCGATGGGGAGATCTGCAACTGAGGGCAAATTCCTCATCCCTACGAATACATTTCGAGCTTCTATTTTCAAACGGCTACCATTGCATTCGCTACACTCGTGATTGGATAAATATTTAGATAAATCTTCACGAATGGCGCCTGAATCAGTTTCTCGATAGCGTCGCTCCATATTCGGCAATACGCCTTCGAAAGGATGGGCTCGTTTAGTTTTTTTGCCTTTGTGATTCACATAATAAAACTTAATGACTTCATCACCGCTGCCATTCAAAATTAAATTCTGAATTTTTTTAGATAATTTAGCGAAAGGCAGCTCCACTGAAAAATCATAGTGATCGGCCAATGCAGATAATAATTGAAAATAATAAAGATTGCGTCGGTCCCATCCTCGAATCGCACCATCGGCCAAACTCATTTGAGGATCATGCACGACTTTCAGGGGATCAAAATGTTGCTTCATTCCCAATCCATCGCAAGCAGGACAAGCACCCACTGGATTGTTAAATGAAAATAATCGGGGCTCCAGTTCTTCCAAACTATAACCACATTCCATGCAAGCAAATCGAGCTGAAAAAACTTTCTCAGTTTGCTTTTTTTCTTCGACGATCAAGAGCGTAATCAATCCATTGCTTAATGTTAAAGCCGTTTCGATGGATTCCGCAATTCGTTGCTGTAAATCGGCTCTGACTTTAAATCGATCCACTACGGCATCGATATTATGTTTCTGCCTCAAGCTCAGCTTCGGCACTTCATCGAGCTCATAAATGGTTCCGTTGACTCGAACCCGAATAAATCCTGAAGTCCGCAAGGATTCGAAAACTTGCAGATGTTCGCCCTTACGTTCCCGCACGAGTGGCGCCAACAGCATTACCATCGAACCTTCCGGCAATTCTAAAACGGCATCCACCATTTGACTGACCGTTTGGGCCTGAAGCTCATTATGATGCACGGGGCAACGCGGCTCACCGACTCGCGCGTATAGCAGCCTTAAATAATCGTAGATCTCGGTAATGGTTCCTACCGTCGAGCGAGGATTATGAGAAGCGGTTTTTTGTTCGATGGAAATCGCAGGGGAAAGCCCTTCGATGAGATCTACATCAGGCTTTGACATCATCGACAAAAATTGACGAGCATAAGCCGAGAGAGACTCCACATAACGCCGCTGACCTTCTGCATAGAGCGTATCGAAAGCCAAAGAAGATTTTCCAGATCCCGATAATCCGGTAATTACAACGAGTTGATCTCTGGGCAAATCTAAATCAATATTTTTAAGATTGTGAGTTCTTGCCCCACGAATGCGTATCTCGGCCATTATTTTTCTATTCCCATCTACTTAATTGGTGTGCGGAAACCGATGCTATTCGATCTTCATCCAGAAATCATTTATTATACCGATCAAACTTAAAGCTGGATATCGAAATGCCTCGCTCAGAAATTCAATCCATACTCTCACTTGCCTTGATCATGAGTTTTCGCATGCTGGGATTATTCATGATTTTCCCTGTATTTTCAGTGTATGCAAAACAGCTGCCGGATGCCACTCCTACGTTAATCGGAATTGCACTTGGCAGCTATGGTTTAACTCAAGCGTTATTACAAATTCCTTTTGGATCCCTGTCCGACCGCTGGGGTCGGAAACCTTTGATCACGATCGGATTGCTGATCTTTGCCGCCGGTAGCGTCATTGCGGCGCTTTCTGATTCTATCTATGGGATCATTCTGGGACGAACTCTCCAGGGGGCTGGGGCCGTGGGTAGCACTCTACTCGCTCTCTTGGCAGATCTGACTCGAGATGAAAACCGAACTCCCGCGATGGCAACAATGGGTTTGATTATCGGCTGTTCTTTTGCCGTTGCGATGATCGTAGGGCCTTGGCTCAATGCCGCTATTCATATCAGCGGAATCTTCTGGGTCACAGCCGCATTAGCCTTATTGGGCATTGTTTTACTGTATACACTGACCCCTAAAGCACCTAAACCCTTTTCTTCTCGAACGAAAGCATCCTTAATTCAAGTCTTCAAAGACCCTAAGTTACTGCCATTCAATTATGGTATCTTCGCCCTACATGCGATTTTAACCGCCAGCTTTGTCGCCTTGCCGCTCAATTTAGCATGCCTCGAAGTGACTCGCTCACAACAAACGTGGCTATATTCTCTTACCCTGGTATTGGCATTTATCAGCATGTTGCCCTTTATTATAGTGGCGGAGAAAAAGCGGCATTTTAAACCCGTATTTGTGGGGGCTATTGCAGTATTACTCCTGACACAATTATTGTTCTTGATACTACCGAGCACCTTGCTCCATATCACCATCGTTTTGTTTTTATTCTTTACGAGCTTCACCCTCTTGGAAGCGAGCCTACCTTCCTTAATTTCCAAAGCTGCTCCACTCCATCAAAAAGGCACGGCGATGGGACTTTACTCCTCCTCTCAGTTCTTTGGAATTTTTGTGGGAGGGGTTATGGGTGGATGGATTTTCAGCCATGCGAATAACTTAGGTCTCTATAGCTTCACTCTCTTGCTCACACTGATTTGGCTGATATTAGCTTTTAAAATGGAGCCTCCTCAATATTGTTCGACTTGGATTATGAAGCTGACCGACAAGGGATTAGCGCGTGCAGAGTTAGAAGCCCTCGAGAAAATCCCCGGGGTTTCAGAAATTGCCTACAGCCCAGAAGAGCATCTACTCCTAGTAAAAGCAGACTCCAAAATTATTACCCAATACGAATTGCGGAAATTGATTGGAGCAGGTAACCTAGCTCCATCTTCCTAAATTATTTATCGTAAAAGGAGCGTGTCATGGCATCAAGAGGAATCAATAAAGTCATTTTAATCGGTAACTTGGGAGCCGATCCCGAAGTTCGTTACAATCCTAATGGCGGTGCCTTAGCCAATATCACTCTAGCAACCAGCTCTTCCTGGAAAGACAAAACTACGGGTGAAATGCAAGAAAGAACCGAATGGCACCGAGTCGTATTCTTTAACCGTCTTGCTGAAATTGCAGGCGAATATCTGCGAAAGGGTTCCAAGGTTTATATTGAAGGCAGCCTTCGCACTCGAAAATGGCAAGATAAAACAGGTGCCGATCGCTATACCACTGAAATTACAGCCAATGAAATGCAGATGTTAGACAGTAAAGGCGGCAGCGGTAAAATGCCTGAGTCTAATAGCAGCTATAGCAATGCGAATGAAGAATCCAGTCAAGCCGCCAAAGAAGCGCCAATGACTGATGACTTCGATGATGATATTCCGTTTTGATTTTTAAGCTAAGCACAGCTTAACGAATCAACCCTATATTATGTAGGTTAGTCCCAAGCGTTAGCGCGGGCTAACAAATCAACATATTCTTTTTGCAAGGGTTAGAAAAAGAAAAGAACGGGATCGTTAGGCCGCGCTTCTCTTGGCGCTAACCTACATATTATATGCGTCGGCCCGGACTTGACGCGGAATCCAGTTATATAGTTATAGTCTCGCTATAAATTCTAAAGACAGCATTATGAATACAATACAAAAAGCTTTAAGCGCTCTAATCGTATCTGGATTGTCTTATTATTTTTCCTCAGGCTTTGGGGCTATTTGGGCCTTAATGTGGATAGCGCCCATTCCCATTTTAGTGTACGCCTATAGTGAAAAACTCAGCCGAGTAACCATACTGGCTTTTTTAGTAGGATTGGCTCCTGGCATTAATCAGATTATTGGATACTGGCCAACTCATCTTCCCCTGCAGGGATTAATCGTCGATGCTATCCTCCAAGGCCTTGAGTGGACAGCTGTTATTATTGCCAGCCGTTATTTTGTTAGCACGCTCAAAAATCCTGTTAGCCTATTAGCCTACCCCACTTTGCTAAGCCTAGTAGAATGCTTAGAGTATTTCAGTCAACAAGACAATTTTAACACCATTGCATATAGCCAGTTAGATGCCCTCCCAGTCATGCAGATCGCGTCTATAACCGGCTTTTATGGCGTATCCTTTATTTTATCTTTAGTTGCCTCCAGCATTGCTTACACTTTCATCTTCCATAAGACCCGAAACAGAGTTTGGCTCGCTTTAATAGTGAGCTTATTGGTAATATCGGCGAACCTAAGCTATGGTTTTTATCGAATAAATGAATATAAAAACACGGAAAGCAGTACTGTTACAGTAGGCTTAATTTCCTACGACCTTTCCCCCAAGGCTATTTACAATCCCAGCTTAGCGACACAACTCCTTAATGATTATCGCCCTCTGATCAATCAACTCGCTAAACAAGGTGCGAAAATAGTATTGCTGCCTGAAGAATCACTCTCTGTCAGCTCAGCTAATTCTCGAGCAGTTCAAGCGCAGTTTTCGGAAATGGCAAAACAAAATCATATTTGGCACAACTCTAGCTTCTATGCCAAGCATGGTAATTGGTTTGCACTGCTATTATCAGCATTCCTACTTGTGTTAATTGGATGGGTGATAAGAAGCAAAACAGATCAAAGTAAATTTACTTAATTGGCACCTACAGGGAAAATTCAAAAAGGATAAATAAAATGTCATCACTGGTCACTATTAGAAAATTCAATATCATTGGAACGGATGAACGAGGCATTACTGCCGAATTTTTCCTCCCGCGCAAACAAGCTGAATTTGTGATGATTACTCGAAAAGCTGGTTCAATCTCGGGCAATACTTACCATGAAGGCAAAAGCCCTGCGACGAATCCCAAAACCTTTGTATTACTTCAAGGGAAAATTATATTTTCCTATCGAAAAATCGGAACTGAAGAAAAATTCAGTGATGAAATTGAAGCTCCGGCTATAATCGAAGCCCTACCCAGAGTCACGCATAGTGTAGAGGCATTAAGTGATATCTTGATTTTAGAATGCAATGCGATCAAAGATATTCAAGATGATAGGATACGGGAAGAAGTTTGAGAAGTCCGATATCCCCGTTCTTTTTTGCATTCTATTTAAATTCTTTTGGATCCCGCATCGAGCGCAAGACAACAGATTCTTCTAGATCCTCTGATCAAACCAGAGAACGACGGCGGGGTGCTTGTAGGTTGGTCCCAAGCACAGCGCGGGCCAACAACAAGATAACGCATGGTCCTGTTGGATGTTCTTGTTGGCCCCCGCTGTGCTTGGGACCAACCTACACTGCGACCAACATAGCATGCAGGAAATCAACCTTAGATCTCATCCAAAATTCTATTCTTAGTTTCCGGGACTTTTCTATAGCTATAAACTAAAGCACAAGCAGCTGAAAGAGCGAAGACTAGCACGGTGAGATTAAAGAATCCCAAAGATTGAATCGCATAAAGTGAAAGACTATAAATCAAAGCCCCTGAGACTATCGTTGTGATAAGAAAAAAACTCGTCATCTGACTGCGTTTTTTGAGTGGCATTAATTCTATTGATAGCAACCATGTCACTGGGCCTGCACCTGCTGCGTAACCGATGAGATAAATCAAATAAGCTTCAAAGCTGACCCAAAGCTGCCAATCACCTTGAATAAAAATTGGATAAATAATCAGCACTGATAGTGTGATCAATTGAACCCACAGACTTAAAATTAATAAACAACGCCGACCTAAATAATCAATATTGAGCGCTGAAAAAATCAAGCCTGATAATATTGCGAAGAGTATAAATAATGGCACGATCTTTTCAGAATTAGCTAAAAATATTTCATGAGGAAAATAAAGGAGCATCACACTCACACCTGTCATTTGTCTCAAAATTGCCAGAACAAAACTGATTTTAATTTTTTCTTTGAGTTGGTTTTTATAAAGAGAAAACCAAATTCTCTGTCTTCGACTTAATGCACTCTTAATAACAGCAATTTCTTTAGCGATTTTTTTCGGCTCACGAATCATTTTCAATAGATGAGCTGCCTCATGATTCTGATGTTCAAGCATCAGCCAAGCAGGAGACTCTATTAAATATTGAACCAAAAATACAGCAATCAAACTAGAAGCGATTGCAAAGCACATGATATAGATAGGACCTAACTCCATCGCAATGCTGGTACTGGTAATCATGCCTAATATTAATGTGATCAAAGCATTAACAAATCCAGAACCCCGATACAAACTCGGCATGATTTCTAAAACATAAATGGGTAAAACGCTGATAATAATACCTACTGAAAATAGGGCGAAATAAAAACTAATGATGTGATGAAATAAGAAACAAGCAATTAGACTGAATGATAAAACCAGGAAAGCCGTCTGAAGTGTTTTTTGTCGAGCAGATTGATCACCATATATTCCGTAAACTGCTATTCCCAATATTAAACTTAAGGCTAAGCTGGGTAAGATAAAAAATGAATTATCAGATGGTGTGATTTTTAAAAATTCGAAATAAAGATTAGGGAGCTCATAGCCGAGAGCCAGAAAGAGAGCATTGAAAATGATGATTAAACGTCGAAGCAAGTTGACTCCTTCAAACTTGTCTAGATCCCGCGGTCGAGCCGCGGGACGACGGTCTGGCGGTGCTTGTAGGTTAGCCCCAAGCGCAGCGCGGGCTAACAATAAGATAACGTTAGGCCGCGCTGCACTTGCCACTAACCTACACCATCATATAAATTCCGTTGTATATTCTTGTTAGCCCGCGCTGCGCT
>CAIQCE010000102.1 GCA_903870185.1 uncultured Gammaproteobacteria bacterium | reverse complement strand
GGTCGATAAATTTGTTCATTTTAAAGATGGAATGATGATTCAAGGAGAGCCGAGCGAAAAAAAATATAGAGTGGTTTATTTTGGAAAATTGGCGATGGCATTAGATGAAAATTCAGTGGCGCTTGATTATAAACGAGACCGATATGTATCGACAGCCACTTTGTGGAAAGAGTATCCCCAAAATTTTATCTATTTGGCTCAATTGAATTGGAGAGTGTCTATCCCAATCTCAGTTTTAGTATTAAGTTTATTGGCTATCCCTCTTTCACGTGTGAACCCGCGAAAGGGCAGATTTGCTAAAATTTCAGCTGCATTATTGATTTATTTGATTTATATGAATTCAATATTTTTCTTATTTAATTGGGTGATAGATCATAAGATTTCCTTAGCAGTTGGGATTTGGTCTCCACATTTATTATTGCTAGCTCTGAGTATTTTTTTAATGGCTCGGCAGATGAGATTTACAGTGTTCAGGAAATCAGCATGAAAATCTTAGATCGTTATATTACCACATCGGTGATTACAGGGGCTTTATTAGTTTTGATGGCCTTGTTTTGTATAGAAACTTTTGTCAGTTTAACAGGGCAGCTTTCTGATATCGGCCAAGGTCATTACACAGTGGGAGCAGCTTTTCAGTACGTGTTGTTAATGAGCCCATTTATTCTTTATGAGCTTTTTCCAATTGCGGCATTATTAGGAAGCTTGGTGGGGTTAGGGGGGTTGGCAAGTACGCATCAGCTTATTGCGATGAGAGCAGCTGGGTATTCCATGGGTAAAATCATTTTTTCTGTGATAAAGGCTGCTTTAATATTGTTAGTCTTGATGATGTTGGTTGGAGAAACCCTGGCTCCTCAATGGGCGAATAAGGCTATTGAAATTAAAAATAAGGCATTGAATCAGAGTTCAGTTGCTGAAAATAATCAAGGTTCATGGTTCAAAGATCAAAATAAGTTTGTGCATGTGGAATTGGTAAAATCGGACACGGATCTTCAAAACATCATTCAGTATGATTTTGAGGCTGATGGGGAGCTTAGATCTATTCAAAGTTCTAAGACTGGTGAATTAGGAAATGGAGTTTGGCATTTGCAGAATTCTTTAATGACTCATTTTACGAAAAATCGAGTGATTACGAATTCGGTTGTTAATTTACCTTTTGAGATACAAATTGAGCGTCGATTGATTTTATTTGATAAAAATATTTTAAATTTTGAATCTATGGTTGATCTTTATAGAAGCTACCACTATCGATATCATGCAGGCTTATCATACACGCAGTTAGAGCTCAGCTTTTGGCAGCGTTTGTTTCAGCCATTAACCGTAATAGTGATGATTTTTCTAGGTGTTCCATTGGCATTTGGCTCATTGAGAACATGGGATATGTCAAGCCGCCTATTAGTAGGTGGATTGTTGGGGTTTGGTTTTTATATTATTAACCAATTTGTAAGTCGACTAAGTATCGCAATTCAAATGCCACCTATTTTGGCGGCCTTGCTGCCTACTTTATTGTTTGCTCTTTTGAGCTTATTTTTATTTCAGCGAAGTAAGTAGAGAAAAAATTATGAATTTAAATATGAAAAAATTACAACCTTGGATTGTTTGGGGTTTAGGTGCTGCTTTCTTTTTTGCTGAGTATATTGGTCGAGTAGGGACCAGTATCATGGTGCCTGATTTAATGAGGGCTTTTAATGTCAGTGCATTAGCTTTGGGAAGTTTGTCGGCATTTTTTTATTATCCTTATTTAGCCATGCAGATTCCTGTAGGTTCATTGGTTGATCGATTTGGACCACAACGTTTATTGACTTCTGCTGCTTGCCTATGTGGCCTTTCTTGCATCGGTTTTGCGATGTCTTCTAATATTTATTTAGCTGAGTTGAGTCGATTTTGTATGGGCTTTAGTGCTTCATTTGCTTTTGTGGGAACTTTAAAGTTAGCGACTCTATGGTTTAGTGCGGCTAGATTAGGGGTGTTAGCGGGTCTCACTCAGGGTTTAGGAATGTTGGGTGCTGCAGTGGGCGCGGGACCTATGGCTGTAGTGGTAGGTCATCTAGGTTGGCGAGATACTATGATGTATATTGGCTTCTTTTTGTTGGTCTTAGCCGTATTGATCCGAACATTTGTTAAAAATAAATTACCAACTGCACACTTTTCTGATGTTGCCTATTCAAAGCCTTCTATTTTAGAGGGACTGTCTGTAGTTCTAAAAAGTAAACAGGGTTGGGTTAATGCGGTTTATGCAGGATTAGTATTTGCACCAACAGCGGCTTTTGCTGAATTATGGGGTGTTTCATTTTTAGTGAAGACTTATAATTTATCATCTTCTGTTGCAGCCAGTGGGATCAGTTGTATTTTTATTGGTTGGGCTTTGGGAGGGCCTTTAGTAGGTTGGATTTCTGATCGATTACAGCGTCGTCGAATCATTATGATAGTTTCAGCATTAGCCAGTTTAGTGCTAATGGCATTGGTGATTTATGTGCCTAATCTACCTTTGATATTTTTATTTTTAGTTTTATTTTTATATGGAATTGCCAATACAGGTGTCGCGATTGCCTATGCTGCTTCAGGAGAAATTCATTCTCGATCAGTTGCAGGTGTTTCAATTGCGTTCACTAATATGGCATCCGTAATTGTCGGAGCCATGTTTCAACCTGTGATCGGAGCTTTGCTAGATTATCACTGGGATGGGGAAATGCTCGGCGGAATCCCCAATTATAGTGCTCAAGATTTTAGGTTTGCGATGATTGCTCTTCCAGTTTGCCTTTTGCTTTCCTGTGTAATTATTTATTTCTTTAAAGAAAGTTATGGGAAAGGGTTTGAGGAATGAGTGAGTTTCTAGAGGAAATTTCAAAGCGTCGAACTTTTGCTATTATTTCTCACCCCGATGCTGGTAAAACAACGCTGACTGAAAAATTGCTGCTTTTTGGTGGTGCTATTCAGTTGGCAGGATCCGTGAAGGGTCGGAAAGCAGATCGACATGCGACTTCAGATTGGATGGAATTGGAAAAGCAAAGAGGAATTTCGGTGACAACCTCCGTGATGCAGTTTCCCTATAAAGATTATTTAATTAATCTTTTGGATACTCCTGGCCATGCCGATTTTAGTGAAGATACTTATAGAACTCTAACTGCAGTAGATTCAGCTTTAATGGTGATCGATGCAGCAAAAGGGGTGGAGCCAAGAACGATTAAATTAATGGAAATATGTCGTTTAAGACATACTCCGATCACAACTTTCATTAATAAATTAGATCGAGATACTCGTGAACCGATGGAGCTTTTGGATGAAATTGAAAAAATCTTAAAGATCCAGTGTGCTCCTATTACTTGGCCTATTGGAATGGGGAAATTTTTTAAGGGTGTATATCATCTCTTAGAAGATGCGATTTATCTATATCAAGCTGGTAAAAATTCAACCGCGAGTGAATCGGAATTAATTCATGGGTTAGATAGTCCTAAGTTGGATGAATTATTAGGCGAGAAAGATGCAGCAGCTTTTCGTGATGAAATTGAATTGGTTCGAGGAGCGAGTCATTCGTTTGATCATGAAGCATTTTTGAAAGGAAAAATTAGCCCAGTATTGTTTGGTTCTGCGATTAATAATTTTGGTATTCAGGAGCTATTGGATACTTTTGTTCAAAATGCACCTCCACCTCAAGTAAGAGAAACTGAAACCCGTGAAGTTCAAGCGACTGAAAATGCATTCAGTGGTTTTGTGTTTAAAATACAGGCTAATATGGATCCTGCTCATCGTGATCGAATTGCTTTCCTTAGGATCGCTTCGGGGAAATATCATAAAGGTATGAAGCTCTATCATGTTCGAATGGATAAATCGCTGCAAATCAGTAATGCATTGACTTTTATGGCGGGTGAAAGGGAAAGTGCGGATGAGGCTTATGCGGGTGATATTATCGGACTTCATAATCATGGAACGATTCAAATTGGCGATGCTTTTACAGTGGGTGAGAAATTAAAATTTGTAGGAATTCCCAATTTTGCCCCCGAATTATTTAAAGCAGTTCGTCTTAAAGATCCGCTTAAACAAAAATCTTTATTAAAAGGTCTCACTCAATTGTCGGAAGAAGGTGCGACTCAATTATTTAGACCATTGGATAGCAATGAATTAATTTTGGGTGCCATTGGTATTTTGCAATTTGATGTGGTCGCGTACCGTTTGGCTAATGAATACAATGTGAATTGTGTGTATGAAGGTAGTTCTGTGACGACGGCTCGTTGGATCACTTCGAGTGATAGAATTCTTCTTGAAAAAT
>CAIQCE010000101.1 GCA_903870185.1 uncultured Gammaproteobacteria bacterium | reverse complement strand
CCGATCTCGCATCCCCCATTATCGGCAATTAGAATTTCCCCGTCGATCTGTTCACGTTCTAAAAAAGAGCGAGCTTTTTGGATACATTGTGCAATTGTTTCTGCCTCATTAAGGCGGGGCATTAATATTGTAATTTCCATAATACGGTTTGTTCCATTAACTAGGTGTCGGATGCTTACGCTTGCAATGAGTTTCCTTTATAAACCAAACACTGCAAATGATTCCAAGAATGCAAATAACTGGAACCATGCTCATAGCTTTCTGGAATTCCTGAATCGAGTAAAATGGAATTCCATTGATGTATTCATGATTCCAGATGATATCCAAAATGAAACCCACCAGAGGTTGCAATAATGCGCCTCCTGTAATCACTGCCATATTATTAAATCCAACAGCTGTGCCCATGACAGCATCTCGATTGTTATCAAGCACCAATCCAAAACCAATTACTTGTGAGGAAGCTGATACTCCAAACAAAAATAAAAATACAGCCATGATAGGTTTAGGTAGAGCTCCACAATACAAGACGGCAATGGAGGCAACTAAGCCGATGCAAGAACAGACTATCATCGGGGTTCGTCGACGATTAATATGACTTGACCACCAACCCGCGACAGGGCTTCCAATCGCGATTCCAAGCCAAATCAAGGAAATTCCAGCGGCGGCTTTAGTCGCATTAGTATGATAGAGATTCATTAAGTAGGGAGTTCCCCAAACGGTTGCAAAAATATCAATCGGGGCCCAACAAGTGAGACTGTATAGCGCTACCCACCAAGTTTGTGAATTTTGGCAAACTGCCTTAAGACGATTGTGGGGGCGCTCGTGTTTTTTCTCCAGATTTAGTTGATATCCAGCGGGGTAATCTCGAATGATTAGCCACATTAAAATAGAAAACACAACTCCCACCGCAGCAATCATCATCGTAGCAGGACGCCAGCCAAGATGGCCTGTTAAGGCGGCAATGGGGGCTAATCCAACAATAGCACCTATGCACCCCATAAACTGAACGATCCCTGCAAATAATGCAAAGTGGCGAGGAGGAAACCATCGGGATGCGATGATTAAAGCGCCTATAAAAGCAAAAGCTGCTGTCACTCCCATTATTAAACGACAAAAATAGGCAAACTCGATATGAGTAGTGAGTGCAAAGGCTGCGGTAGCAAGTGCGCATAATAAAGTGGAAAGCGATAGTAAAAATCGAGGCCCTACTCGGTCATAGAGTAGCCCAGCTGGTATTTGTAAAGGGGTGTATCCATAAAAGAACATGGCGGCCAATATACTAAAGCCAGAGGCCTGGATGCCAAAACTACTCATGAGGTCATCACTCATGGCTGAGGGTGCTACTCGAACAGTGAATTCATAAATATAAAAAAATGAAGCAAGGGAGCAGACGACCAAAGGAGAAATAGATTGCCACCATTTAGAGTGTTTGATACTCATAAAATGTCCTTAAATAATGGGAAAAAATACACTCTAGCATTGCTTTTGAAAGGATTCCAGTTTGTACTGGTCGAGTAGACCATAATTCGGTTAAAATCCTCAGTTCCTTAATTAAATGGAAGAAATGAATGAAACTCTATTGTGTGCGTCACGGTGAAGCGGTGAATGCATTTGAAAATCCGGAGCGACCATTAACCCTCCAGGGCAAGGAGGATATTAAAATTCTTGCGAGATCATTAGCTTCTCATGGCGTACAAATTAATCACCTAATTCATAGTCGACGCTTAAGAGCTTCTCAAACAGCTGAAATTTTAGCGGATGCTCTAAAGCCTCAGAAGATCACAGAGGCCAAGACAGGTTTTGATGAAAATGATTCAATAGAGGATGCGTTGGAAATGATTCAGCATTGGCAGGATGATACGATGCTTGTTGGCCATATGCCTTTTATGTCTCATTTGGTTAGTGCGCTAGTAGTTAAAAATGCTCATCAAACTTTAGTGAATTATCGCCCTGGGACGGTTGTTATATTGGAGTATTCGGCGGGAGAAGGGTGCTGGATGATTGGAGGGGTCGTATCGCCTTCAATGATTCGATAGCGGGGCGTCCCTCAAATTAATTATGCTAAATGTAGGTTGGTGCCAAGCTCAGCGCGGCCCAGCAACCCCGTTCTTTTTCTGTATTGCTCGCTTGCCTAGTGGTGCCTTATTATTTTTGGGGACGGACTGTCCTGTCCTCAGCGCTCCTTAACGTCCCTGTCCGCGATGCCCCTCAAATTAATAAGGTGCCCCTCTGAAGCGAGCATTACGCAGATGAAAAAAAATCTTCTGAATCTAAAAAAGCCTGAGAAAAAATATCCGCTGTATTTTTTAAAGATCGGTGTTTCGACTCGCTTGTTAATAATTTTTGCACTCATGCATTTTGGAACTTTGATCTGTTTGTTTATCCTTAGCTTGGCTATTTATTGGAAGTTGATTTTATCTATATTAATTGTGATTCATGGTTTTGTGGTGATACAGGAATATGCCCGTTTGCATTCAAGGAGCAGTATTTTTCAAATTGAATGGATAAGTCCAACGAAAGCTGTGCTTTATAGCCGTTCAGGTGAAAAAAATATGGCGACTTTTCTCCCTTCTTCTCTCATTAGTCGACGCATGATTATTCTCAATTTTAAGACTGCAAAATGGTTTAAGACCTCTGTGATTTTATTGAGCGATAATGTGAGTCAGCAAGACTGGAGGAAAATTAGGGTGTATTTGTGGTCGGCATAGAT
>CAIQCE010000100.1 GCA_903870185.1 uncultured Gammaproteobacteria bacterium | reverse complement strand
TTTAGCCTTTTTCTTCTTAGGTTTCTTAGCTTTCTTAACAGCCTTAGCCACTTTAGCAGCCCAAGCTTTTTCAAACTTAGCAATCACCTTGCCTAATTCAGACAATTTAGCCTGTTCTTGCTTTAATGAATTCACTTCTTTTTGAACTACTTCAAAATCAGCAGCTGATTTCTTAAGCAACTTAGCAACAGCTTCTACTTCAGCCTTTGCCTTCTTAACTAATGCAGCACCACCTTTCACAGCTTTCTTTTTAAGCTTAGCACTCAAAGCTGCCAATTTTGTTTTAAGAGATTTAGCTTTAGCAAGATGGCTGGTATGTGCTTTCTTCGCTTTATCCAATTCTTTAGATTTTGCATGAATAGCTTGGGTCGCACATGCTACATGCATAGAAATACAATGCTGGTGATCATTATTTCCTACCACTTTCTTAGAAACTTTAGCAACTGATTTTTTAGCAGTTGATCGTTTAGCAACTGGCTTTTTAGCGGTTAATTTTTTAACTGTAGACTTTTTAGCGATTGGTTTTTTAACGGTTGATTTTTTCTTTGTTGCCTTTGCCATTATCATTTCCTTTTGGTTAGTTATAACAGAGCAGTAATCATTAATTCCTATTCCAGAAAACCAAACGGCTTTCCTATGGCGATTATATATAGCAGTTTTTGACTGAAGAGTCGATAGTTTTTGTAATTCAAGTTTTATGTTTTATCCATTTAAAAATAAAATTTTACAAATCCATAAGGAAGCAATTACTCCTGCTAAATCAGCCAGCAATCCCGCCGGTATAGCCTGCCGAGTTTTTTTAATAGCCACTGAACCAAAATAAACAGCCACCACATAAAATGTTGTTTCTGTACTCGCCATAATAGTAGCTGCTAATTGTGCAATATAGGAATTTCCTCCGTGATGATGAATTAGCTCAGCCATAATTCCTGTAGCACCCGTCCCTGACAAAGGCCTTATTAAAATCAAAGGCAATACATCCACTGGAACTCCTAAAAATTTCCACAAAGGGGCACCATATTGGCTAATCAAATCTAAAGCACCAGAAGCTCTAAACATCCCGATAGCCACCAACATCGCGACTAAATATGGCAAAATCTTAATCGCAATTTGAAAGCCATCACGAGCCCCTTCTATAAATACGTCATAAACTTTAATCTTTTTAAAGCTGGCATAAAGAGGAATACCTACCACAAAACTGAGGAAAAATAGATTCGAAATAACTTCTAAAATAGCATCAAAATTCATCATTCACTCCTAAAGACTTCATTTCCGTCCCAATAGAATCACAAATTGTTAAACCAGCGTAACCTGGTAAAAAGCTTAACAGCCATAATGGCCACCAGGGTTGAACAACTAGTAGCAATCAAACTACTCATGATGACACGAGTTGGATGAGTCGCTCCCGCCATGACTAAATAAGCAATCGCAGTGGCTGGAATCAACTGCACACTCGAAGTATTAATCGCTAAAAAAGTACACATCGCATTCGTTGCCACACCCGGTACTTTATTTAAACTATTTAATTCCTCCATCGCTCTCAATCCAAATGGAGTCGCCGCATTTGCAAGCCCTAACATATTGGCAGTAATATTCATAAGCATCGAACCCATAGCAGGATGATCCGGCGGCACATCAGAAAACAATCGAATCAATAGCGGTTTTAAAGCCTTGGATAATAGGTGCATCAATCCTGACACTTCAGCTAATTTCATAATACCTAGCCAAAAAGTTAATATACCGAGCAAGCCTAAAGCAAGCTCTGCACCTAATTTGGCATTCGTAGTCACTGAGGCCACAACCTCAGGCAATCGACCTGTGAACAGTCCCACAACGACTGAAGAACCCATTAAGAATAACCAGATCTTATTTAACATCCCTTCCCTCACTCTAAAAGTTATCGCGCCTACTCGGCTTAAACAAGTGACCTATGATAAACTCTGTCGCTTCAGAGGGGAACATTAGAATGATTCATTCGAAAAAAAATCGATTACAGAGTGTGCTAGCATTATTTTCTGGCATCTTACTCATATTAGCCTTTGCTCCATTTAGACAACATTATTTAGCCTTTATGGCACCTGCGCTATTTTTAGTTAGCTGCCTTAACCGCAACCTAAAACAAGCTTTCCTAAATGGATTATTGATGGGGGTGGGGTTCTTTGGAGCGGGTGGCTGGTGGCTGTATATCAGTGCTCATACATATGGCAATGCTCCTGTTAGTATTAGCCTATTAATTACCGCCTTAATCGTATTAGTGCTCTCTTTGTACCCTGCGGGAATGGCCTTAATGATTCAGCGACTTCAAAATCCACTGAGTTCATTATGCCTATTTGTCTTTCCTACATCCTGGGTGATTGCTGAATGGTTACGTTCTTGGGTTTTAACTGGAGTTCCTTGGCTGTATCTGGGTTACACTCAGGTTGGAGCAATATTCCAATCCTATGCTCCCTATATTGGTGTTTATGGAATCTCACTTTTAGTGGCACTCTGTAATGGTGCTTTGGTCTTAATTCTTTTAGGCACTAAAAAAGAAAAAATAAGCGCAATTTTGTTAGGTATTTCACTCTGGATCATTCCCTTAATTTTACCTCAACCTGAAATTCAAAAAACTCATCCCGCAGAAGTCCATCTATTGCAGGGCAATATACCTCAGTCGCTTAAATGGGACCCGATAGAAACCCTTAATACCTTAAAGATCTATGAAGATCTGACTCTTCAACAACCGAATCATTCATTATTAATTTGGCCAGAGGCTGCAATGCCGGCCCTACCCGAGCAAATTCCCGATTATTTAATCGCCATGAAACAATATGCCGTGGCTCATCAACTCGCGATTATTGCAGGAATTCCGATTCGTCGAGATCAGAATTTTTATAATGGAATGATGGCAATAGGTGATGCAAAAGGTCTTTATTTAAAACGACACCTACTGCCTTTTGGTGAATATTATCCATTTAAACCTTTAATCGGATTTCTGTTTGATTATCTTAAAATCCCAATGTCTGATCAAACACCAGGGCCTGATCGACAACCCTATTTAAAAGCTCAAGGCATGAAAATCAGTGCTTTTATCTGCTATGAAATTGCCTACCCACAATTATTTTTATCTTCAGTTAAAAATTCAGATGCCATTGTGGTGATCAGTGATGATAGTTGGTTTGGAGATTCAACAGCATCGGCACAACATTTAGAAATCGCTCAAATGCGGGCACTGGAATCACACCGATTTTTATTATTCAGCACCAATAGCGGAATCAGCGCTGTAATTTCACCCGATGGAAAAATTATTTCCGAGATACCAATGGACGTTAGGGGAGTGGCCTCCGCCACAATCTACCCTCAATCTCAAAATACTTTTTTAATTCGATGGGGTTATGGTCCTGTGTTTATTTTGATTTTTCTGATGTTGGGTTATAGTATTATCAGCAAACAATCCAGGCTACTCTTTAAGAGGAAATAAATATGCGACACCGTAGACTTGCATCATCACCAGCAGCAGTACCTCATGAAGGGAAAATGGCTCCTTATATAATCATGTAGGTTGGGCTAAGCCCTGCAATAGCACTCATGTAAAACTTCAAGATAAACTTCACGCAGGGCAAGCCCAACAACCTGTGCTTTTTGGATCTCATCTGGATCCCGTGTCAAGCGTGGGACGACGGCATGCAACCCTAACACATCATTATAACTTAATGTGACTTAAAACCAGCCATCAGATCAGCCGCCACCTGCAAGAGCTTAGGTAGCTCTGCCTTAATAGACTCACTGGATTTTAGATACTGTGAAACACTCGGAATAATTCCATTCTTAAAAATTAATTTGCTATCGGACACCACCAAACCACTCTTCATTTGAGCTTGTTTATTAGCGCTACTATGAGTAGCACTCATAAGACCTAAAGCACCACCTGCAGCACGATGAGATTTTTCTTCCGGCTGAACTGAGAAATATTGTTGATAACGAAAATCCCCAGCACCCTTGCTCACAATCCCCATCATATTGCAAAATTTAGTTAGCACAACGGCCGAAGGGAAAGGAGAATTATAAACTTCACTAAAATCTTTAAAAATTCTCTGATCGATAAAGACTCCGCCTGCGACTATTTGCACACCTGAGTCAACAGAATTCACTTTTATTTGCTTGGTTTCTATACCATTCGTCAACCATTGATAGAAGGCTTCTGCATCTTGCGTTTCAGGACAAGCATACTGCTCGACCCCAAATCCTTCTTGATGGAATTCAGCTAGCATACCCTCATTTTGTCTAATTTCTTTGCTGGCCTCTAAAGCACACGAAACTCGACCATCCAGATTTTGATTGTTACGAAGGGCATTAAGCCATTCACAAAAAATCAATTCATCACTCTGCAACCAATCGAAGGCTTGAGCAGGCAATAATTGTCGAGCCAATAAGACATTCAATGAATATTGAACACCTGCATAAGCATCGTGAACAAAGCGAATCTTATAGTGTTCACTCCTAGCCTTTGATATTGGACCATTTAAGGGGGACCACTGCTCTACAAAATTCCCATCTTCGGTACACAATATGACCCGCTGATTAGTCATCACCCGGGAAACATTGACTAATAAACCCGCACTAAAAATCGCGAATAATAACAAGGGGTTTGGTGCTGCCTTCTTAATAGTGACATCTTGATTGGGGTGAATGAAATGATAGAGACTAGTAAAAGCTAAAGCCAAGCTTTCATTCAAGAGGCTTCCCATATAACCTGTTGAATTAATTGGAATTACCTGAACAAATTCAGCATATGAATTAATCAATTCTTCATAGAAAGCGGAATAATAATCAGGTTCAAGATGACTTAATTGACGGACTTGCTCCAATAACCACTGGCGTTTTTTCCCTGTCAGAAGCTCTTCAGCTGTTAATACAGGGAGCCGATGACCCGTTTTATAGGAATAAACTTTGGGTTTAGCTTTCTCTGTTACCCCATTTGACTGACGAGTGTCCGTAGGTTTTTTGCTGAACATAGCTCATTTCTTCCTGAATCCAAATTTCTCCATTTTAAACTGATCTCCTCTAAGAGGCAAACTTGCACATTTTCACTACTAGGGTATCCTTATCGGTTTGAATAAAGGCCTTGGAATACCTGTATGAAACTGGAATACAATCCCGCTGAAATAGAAGCGACTGCACAAGACTATTGGACTAACCACGCCACATTTGAGGCTCGAGAAGACCTAAACAAAGAAAAATACTTCTGCCTCGCCATGCTACCCTACCCCAGTGGGGATTTGCACATGGGGCACGTCAGGAATTACGGCATTGCGGATGCCATCAGCCGATATCAACGCATGCTAGGTAAGAATGTACTTCAACCGATGGGCTGGGATGCTTTTGGTTTGCCCGCTGAGAATGCAGCAATAGAACGCAAGCTACCTCCCGCCGAATGGACCTATAAAAACATTGATAATATGCGGGATCAGTTAAAACGTCTTGGATTTGCGATTGATTGGAAACGCGAGATCGCGACCTGTGATCCTGAATACTATCGCTGGGGGCAATGGCTATTCACTCGCTTATTAAAAAAAGGTTTAGTCTATAAAAAAAATGCAGCGGTCAATTGGGATCCCGTGGATCAAACCGTGCTGGCTAATGAACAGGTGATCGATGGACGAGGTTGGCGATCCAATGCCTTAGTCGAACGTCGAGAAATTTCTCAATGGTTTTTTAAAATCACTGATTACGCTGACGAACTTCTAGATTCTCTCGATCAGCTCAAGGAATGGCCTGAGCAAGTCACAACTATGCAACGCAATTGGATTGGCCGCTCAACTGGGCTCGAAATTCAATTTAAAATTCAAAATGAAAATGAGTCTCTGACAATATTTACCACTCGCCCTGATACAATGATGGGAGTCTGTTATTTAGCAATTGCGCCAGAGCATCCACTTGTGCTCAAAGCTTCAGCAAAAGATTCGAAGATTGCAGAATTTTTAGAAGAAAATAAGCATCTCAAAGTCGCGGAAGCTGATCAAGCAACGACTGAAAAATTGGGCATCAAAACTCCGTTTTTTGCGATTCATCCACTCACTCAAGAGCTGTTACCGATTTGGATCAGCAATTTTGTTTTGATGGAATACGGATCAGGAGCGGTGATGGCAGTGCCAGCTCATGACCCACGCGACCATGAATTTTCGATTAAATATACGCTTCCAATTAAACCTGTAATTGAAACTGAGAATGATGAATGGGATTATTCAAAAGCCGCTTATACTGGCACTGGAAAACTCATTAACTCACTGGATTATAATGGCATCAATTCTGTAGAAGCTCACAAGATTATTTCAGATGCAATGATTGAAGCTGGATTAGCAAAACCAGTTGTGAAATACCGATTACGTGACTGGGGCATTTCTCGCCAAAGATACTGGGGAGCTCCAATCCCTATCATTAATTGTGAAACGTGTGGAACTGTTCCCGTTCCAGAAGCAGATTTACCAGTGATTCTACCCGAAAATATTATCCCAACTGGTCATGGCTCTCCGCTTAAAAGCAATGAAGAATTCTGTAATACCACTTGCCCACAATGTGGAAAAGATGCTCAACGTGAAACGGATACGATGGACACTTTTGTTGAGTCCTCGTGGTATTACGCTCGCTATGCTTGTTACGATCAACACAATGCCATGCTGGATCCCAGGGCTCAGTATTGGACTCCTGTTGATCAATATATCGGTGGAATAGAGCATGCCATTCTCCATCTTTTATATTCACGCTTCATGCATAAACTTTTGAGAGATGAAGGACTTCTGAATAGTGACGAACCCTTTAAGCGATTACTGACCCAGGGCATGGTTTTAAAAGACGGCAGCAAGATGTCGAAATCTAAAGGCAATACAGTTGCCCCCAAAATTTTAATCGATCGTTATGGCGCTGATACTGCTCGATTGTTTATCTTATTTGCAGCCCCACCTGAACAATCTTTAGAATGGTCTGACAGTGGCGTTGAAGGTGCTTATCGATTTTTAAAGAAACTTTGGACTTTTTCACATTCTATTGAAAATAAAATTCATCCTTCTTTTTCAGATAGTATAGATATTAAAGATAGAGCCCTTAATCCAGAAGAATCAAAGTTTCGGCGCGAAATTTATAAAATCCTTAAACAAATCCATCTAGATATGGATCGAAATCAATTTAATACAGTTGTTTCTTCGAGCATGAAGCTATTTAATTTGATTTCAAAATTAGATCTCGACACACCTAGCGCTAAATACATACTGGGTGAGTCGATGAGCATATTACTTCGAGTACTAGCTCCAATCACGCCTCATATTTGTCATCGGCTTTGGATTGAGCTTAAATTTGGGGAAAATATTGCTGAAGCAAAGTGGCCTATTATCGATGTAAATGCCCTTCAAACTCAAGAAATTGAATATATTATTCAAGTCAATGGAAAACTGAGAGCAAAACTTGCTTTACCTCATGATGCCAATGAAGATGCAATCAAAACTGAAGTGCTAAATCATGAAAAAATTCGCTCACAAATTGCCGATAACACCATCAAAAAAATAATAATTGTGCCTCAAAAATTAGTAAATATTGTGATTTAAGGAATACTTTTGAAATTTAAAAAATTCATATTATGTTTACTAGCTTCTTTTAGCTGTTTGCTTCTATCGGCCTGCGCATTTCACACACGATCTTCAGCCGATTTTCCACCCCAATTACACAATCTTTATTTGGAAACACCCAATTCATACAGCAATTTCAGGAGTCAACTTAGCCACACCTTAAAAGCCCTTGATTTTGATTTAATGACTGATAAAACCAAAGCGCATTATTATCTTGAAATTCGAAACCTAAGTTTTACGAATGACACCCCTCCTCTAACCGACTTAAGTCAAGCTATTGCGATCAATTATATCTTAGGCTTGGATATGGAATTAAAATCCTCCAAAGGGACTGTTCTTGTTCCCACAACCCATTTATCAACCAGTCGAATTATCTTACTCAATTCTCAGCAGATTTATACTTCATACTCTGGAGAATTTGTAAAACCACAACTAGAGCGGATATTAATTAGTCAAATTCTCGATCGACTATCGAATCAACAGACATTGGCAAAATTAGAGAAGCCTTAAACATGCAGCTCAAATTCAATCAATTGGGGGCTCATTTAAAAAATACTCTGGAGCCCGTCTATCTCATTAGTGGTGATGAACCGCTACTTAAACAAGAATCCCGAGATCAAATTGTAGCTAAAGCTAAACTAGCTGGATTTGAAGATCATTCCCGGCTTCAAGTTGAATCACGATTCAATTGGAATGTCTTATTGGAACTTAAACAATCTCAAGATTTATTTTCAGGGAAAAAAATCATTGAAATCTCAAATCCTGACAGTAAATTTGATCAATCTGCTGGAAAAGCATTACTGGCCTACCTAGAGAACCCAAACCCTGAACAAATACTTTTAATCACAACAGGAAAATTAACCTCCGCACAAACTCAAAGCAAATGGTATCAGGCGATCAATCGCCTAGGAATTTGCATAACCATATGGCCGTTTAATTCACGTGAATTTTCAGAATGGTTAAAATCTCGATTTCAAGCCTCTGGATTCAAGCCCAATGAATCGGCCATTTCAGAACTTGCTGACTTAACTGAGGGAAATTTGTTGGCCTCAGATCAGGCGATTATCAAACTTAAATTACTTTATCCTGATACGATCATGATAGATGCTGAGCAAGTGATTAGAGCGATCAGTGATAATTCCCGTTTCACTATTTTTGATTTTATCAATTATGCCTTGCAGGGAAATACAACCCGAATGCTACACGTCTTGCAACAACTTCAGGAACAAGGCATAGAGCCCGCACTTGTACTCTGGGTCCTCAGTAAAGAGCTCAGGCTCTTGTTTGAAATCAAACATCTCGCGAATGCCCAAAAACCATTTAAAGCCATACTCGATAGTCAAAATTATCTAAAAAAACCACTGATTGAAATAGCGCTACGTCGAGTTAATTTAAAGACTTTGGAATCTCTACTAAAATCCTTAAATAAAATTGATTTGATGATTAA
This sequence comes from uncultured Gammaproteobacteria bacterium, assembly GCA_903870185.1. Taxonomy (GTDB): domain Bacteria; phylum Pseudomonadota; class Gammaproteobacteria; order Coxiellales; family Coxiellaceae; genus CAIQCE01. The sequence continues at coordinate 487 of CAIQCE010000100.1, read as the reverse complement.
AGGAATCTCAAGTGATAGTCCTTGGCAGGAACTATCTCGCGTCTCTCTTGTGCTGGCGGGAGTAGACTGGCCAATGATTAACAATGAGACTGATTAATATGATAGGCATCTTAGGTGGAACCTTCGACCCTGTTCATCAGGGTCATTTAGAAACAGCTAAAAGGCTCTACCATGAATTAGAGCTCGAGGAGCTTCGAATCATTCCATGCAATACCCCTCCTCATCGGAAAATGCCTTCAGCGGGCCCTTTGGAAAGAATGGAAATGCTGAAGCTAGCACTGGTTGAATATCCCGAATTATCACTCGATCTTCAAGAAATCGATAGAAAAGGCATTTCCTACACAACAGATACCTTAAGATCTATTCGAACTGAAATCCCCAAAGATCAAAGCCTCATCTTAATTATTGGTATGGATGCATTTTTAGGGTTCACTGAATGGAAAGATTGGAAAGAGATTCTACAATTATCCCATTTATTAGTGGTCAA
>CAIQCE010000099.1 GCA_903870185.1 uncultured Gammaproteobacteria bacterium | reverse complement strand
GTTTCTTTTTCATTTTGTTTACAACGTTTACAGGCCAACTTTCATTTGACAGATTCTTATGGCTTCCGGAGTTTCTTGTAATCGTATTGCTACTCAAAGATTCTGAACAAAAAATTATAAAAAGTAAACGTAATTCAATTTCAATTTTTTTTATTATTATTCAGTTATCATTAATGTTAATTGCTTCAACATTCGCCACAGCAAACGCATTGTCTTATGAAAAAGCTCAGTGGTCTGGAGGACAATTTCTAGTCAGTACCGGCATGCCGAGTAACCGGGTTGAGGCTGGATTCGATTGGGTTGCTTACCATGAAGGATATATCGGTTTAGATTGCAACAATTTTGACCGAGGAGGGTACGTTCCTTATGATGCTTGCTTTCCAGGATTGCCATTTGAAGGGTATGTCTTCAACGCACCACAGACTCGAGACATCGCACTTAACTTAGTTAAGACAATCAATTACAAAGAGTACGGTTTCTTTGGCAAGAGTACATTATATGTATATGAGCGAAGGGTTTTACCTTAAGACATGATTCAATTTTTAAGAAAAACATTTTCAACAAAAGTAACAAGATCAGGTATGCTATTTTGTTTTCTCATAGCACTGTTCTGCCAGTTGCTTCCACTTTCATCAAGCAGTCTTCATTCAAGTTTAAGTATCTACGATGAAGCGGAACATATTGACTACTCAATTCACCTCGCAAGTGGGCACCTCCCGGTTTATGGAACTAAGTTAACTGACCGTACACGACGAATAATTTATTGCTACCCAGACGCACAGGGAACTACAAATGGAATGCCAAATGTTCCCGCGGCCACTTCTTCCTGCACTAATAATTTAGAAATACCATTTAATGTTTCAAATGGATACAACTATGAAGCTCAGCAGCCCTTCCTCGGATATCTGCCATATGCCGTCACATGGAATTTGCTAGGACTTTCATCAAAAAATCCATCAACGCAACTTATATCTCTTAGACTTGTAAATATTTTCTGGGCGATCGTGTCATTTATTTCACTAATGTCGCTTTACCGAAGATTCAGACCGCGACTCGATGTGGCAATTGCTGGAACGCTCTTCTTGTATCTCAACCCTCTCGTACTTTACTCAATCAGTTATGTAACAAATGATTCCTCAGCAATCGCAGTCGGTTTATTCTCTGTAAATCTCTACTATTGGTTGCACGAACGACTAGATTCTCAAAAGCGATTCTCCACATTAATCCTGTACGGATCTTACGGGGTCATTCTGAGTCTCCTAAGGGCTACTTATGTGCTGATACCTGTATTAATTTTACTTGGAATTATCACTTATAGAAATAAATTGATTAATTACAAAGTTCTTCGTGATTATCAGCTTTTCCAGCTTCTAGTGACGATTATGACAACAATTCTCTATCAGATAGTTATCCGTTTTGCTGGTTCGGTTTCACCAGCAACCGTACTTCGTGTAGTGAATCCAACGTCAGCCGCCTTGCCTCTCACATTCAAACAAGTGACATCAACAATAAGTTCTGTCTCAGGTTTATTCAGCGTCAATTTGTGGACACCACCGGTAGCTCCATTTCAAGATCTTATTTACTCAGGGCCACTCATCATTTTTCTGTTTCTGTGCGCAGGAATAACATTAATCAACCTGATCCATCCAATACATCTAGGTGAAAAAGAAGATCTAATGTCTGTAATCGCACCTGTGACGATATCAACATTTTTCCTATTTTCTCTTTTCTTCACTTTCCTTTACTTTGTAATAAATCAGGGGGCGATACCGGCTCCACCTCGATATTTACTGCCAATTTTCCCATTTCTGTTAGTGCCAGTGTTGAATCAGTTAATGACAAACAAACGATTTATATTTCTCTTTAATGTTGTGGGAATAATTACTCTCCTATCACTAATCTATACACCCTTCAAGTAGGCTCTAATTATGCTGAATGGGAAGAGAATTGCAGTGGTTTTGCCTGCCTACAATGCAGAAAAAACCTTAGAAAAAACTGTTGCTGAGCTTGATAAATCTATTATTGATGAGATAATTCTCGTAGACGATTCAAGCAACGATCAGACGTTCGAACTAGCCAAACGACTAGGTCTTACAGCTGTGCAGCATCCAAATAACTTGGGTTATGGTGGCAATCAAAAGACTTGCTATAGAACTGCGATCGAGAATGGTGCAGACATTGTGGTAATGATTCACCCTGACTACCAGTACTCCCCTAAATTGACGATTCCAATTGCGTCAATGATCGCTTACGGCGAGTACGACGTGGTCTTAGGCTCTCGAATACTTGCCCAGAATTCAATTGAAAATGGCATGCCCGTCTACAAATATGTGGCAAACAGAATGCTAACTCTTATTGAGAATCTGATTATTGGGGCGAAACTCTCTGAATACCACACAGGGCTCCGCGGGTTTAGCAAAGAGGCGATCGCTGCAATTCCAATCAATTTAAATTCTGACGATTTTGTTTTTGACAATCAAATGATTGCGCAGTTGTTTTCAGCCAATGCGCGTGTAGGAGAGGTTTCATGTCCAACACGGTACGAGTCAGATTCATCGTCTATCAACTTTCGTAGAAGTGTTAAATACGGCTTCGGAGTGTTACTCACTTCATTGCAGTTCAGAATAAACAAGCAAGGATTTAAGAAATACGCATATCTAAATGTGAATAAATTACATTGATTTTTATTCACAAGTTAAATCATAAATGTGAGGTTGTCTAAGTGGGAATGACTTTTGGTAGCCG
>CAIQCE010000098.1 GCA_903870185.1 uncultured Gammaproteobacteria bacterium | reverse complement strand
GGCACATGAAAGTGAGCAAAAACAAAATAAAGAACAAATTCAAAAGCACTAAGTAATGCTAGTAAATATCAATACAATAATAATTGTGATTGCCATAAGTATGGTAGTTACAATTTTGGCATATATCATATATATATATCAAAAAAAATCAAGCTATGACCAAGCTAATCACAAAGCAATATTAGAAGAAGTCCGAAATTCCTTTGAAAAGCAAATGTACTTGCTTAATGATAGATTAATGAAAAATGAGGAGAGGTGGAGAGATGTCAATCACCTTTTGTTGAGAAAGGAATACTTGGATGATAAACCGATTGTCTTAAATAAAAAAGTTATTCTCAATGACTTTTTAATATCTAATGGCATTACAACAAATGATCTGATATTAGACAAAGAATTAATTTTTGTTTTAACCCCATTTAATTCAGCATTCATAAAAGAGTATGACGTAATCAGGAATATTTGTGCCGAAGTTGGTTTCAAATGTGTTAGGGGAGATGAAACATATTTTAGCTCAGATATTTTTCCAGAAATGCTCAAGCAAATTGTAAAGGCGAATTTAATTATTGCAAATCTTAATGGAAGAAATCCCAATGTACTTTATGAACTTGGAATTGCTCAGGCTCTGGATAAGTCAGTTATTTTAATTTCAAAGAACCCAGAGAACTTACCTATTGACATTAAATCAAAGCGCTTTTTAGTATATAATGATTTATCAGAATTAGATTTACATTTAAAAAACGAACTAATCAAAATTTTAAAATCACAATTAGCTGATAAAGATCGTTTATCACAAAATAAACATAATATAATTATTCATTCAGCAAAATATAGCGCTGCGGGGAATTCCATTGACGTCACTTTGAAGGTAAAGGAGTTTGTATCACACAATCAACTTGAATTTCTTGTAACAAATGAACTTTTGGGTGGTGACCCATACGTAGGTGAACAAAAGCAATTAGAAATTGATTACTCTATTGATGGAATCCCGAAGAAATTAATTGCATTAGAAAGAGCTATGGTGAGGTTGGTATAAATATAGTATCGATTTTATCGCAGCAACTATTAATAAATCTGCATCTCCTCATATGCACTTTAAATCTCAAAGCTGTTCGTAGATGAAATGCAAGATACGGTTGGTTTCTACGAACAGTATACCAACAGATAATCGACATCAGAAAATGATGGACTTTATCATTCCCGCCACACCTTGCTTTAGCGCCTTCAGGTTGATCAACCTTGAAATTAATGATAGCGGTTGTGTCTTTACATTCAATAGGCGATAAGGGTAATGATATCCAGGCGAAGCCATTAAAATAAACCGCGATCTCAATTCCTCCAGTTTTTTCAGCTCACCTTCTCTTTCGACCTGATCATAAGATTTAATCTCAAAGTCTATAATAGTAGCTTTTGCTTGTTTGCTGGATAACTTGGTTTCTCTGATGGCCCTCATAATTACCAGACAATTTTATAACTGAGTTAAATAAATTATTACACTAGAAACTACTCTCTTAGCGTCCAATAGATTAAAATACTCTTCGTCCATACGAAATCTGTAATAACAGAATTGATATCCGCGTTGAAATGGCTTTGAGCAGTTTTTAAAAACCTGATCTAGTCTGAAATGTCCTTTTCTTTCCTGTACGAGTTGTCATTCCTGTTTTTACTTTCTCGCTTTCCTGATGTATCGCTACCTCTTCATCATGATGGAATAGCTTCTCCTCTGTATTACTATTGTGAATAGTGAGCGGTACCTCCTGATGATGAGAAGGAATGAAATGCATATCCCTGCCATG
>CAIQCE010000097.1 GCA_903870185.1 uncultured Gammaproteobacteria bacterium | reverse complement strand
TGCCTTAGAGGTAACTGAAATCCCTGAATTGATATCCCCATTAACACCAAAAATGGCTATCCAGCTTTTGATAGACTTTTTAGAGGGTGCGTATAAAAAGAAAGATCTATTCGTCAAAATTAAAGAGTATTTTTCAAAAGAAATTGAAAAAATATCTGATAAAAAAACACCTGAAATCCAATTTTATGAAAGTATTTATTTCATATTCAGAATAGTTAATCCACTATTGAGATCTCCACATTCACTTATCAGTAATAGGTTGTTGCTATCTTTAAAAGTGATGGTTGATTATGCTATATTAAAATCTCATTCATCGATGCCAATTTTGGTGCGATTATTTCAAAATAGATCGTTTCGTAATTTATATTTCCAGGCACTTCATTTATATTGGAATCCATTCGGACAAAAACTGAGTCTAGTGCACTTTAATGCTTTTGATGGGCGAAAAGAGGCTCAAAAGCAATTAAATGATTTAAAGGAAAGTGCTTCAAAATATAACTTTGATGCTGCTTTAAGAGCTAAGATAAAAACAACTAAACTTTTGGTTCAATTTGAGAAGGATGTTCATCGAGGGCCAGATGCTAAATACGCATCAGAAGACTATCGAGCTAAAGCATTTCAAATATTGGATTGGATTCCAGCTATAAGTGGGCTAGTGAATCAGGCGATTATTCTTAATTTATTGTTACAAGTGGGTTTATGCTTTCAATTAGCCGCTTCACTTGAAGCGAATAGTGCGGCTCAAATGGCAGATGAAACACTTGCTTTGGGTCGATATTTAGAAGCCGCCGATATTGCACGTCAAAAAACTCCCAATTTAGAATTATATATTCGAACTCATGCTTTAAAATTTTTGGGATCTTTACGATACGTGAGCCCTGAAGTTTCTAGAATAATAAAAGCTTTTCAACAAAGGACCTTAGTGCTTTCCAATATTTTTCCTTTCTTTGAATTTACACAGAGCAATGTTGTGATTGTGGATAATCAAAATAACCATTTGTATTTAATGCGTCAGTTTTTAAACGCCATGATGAAAGTGGTCGAAGAAAATAGATTGCGCATTGAGCCTGAAGCTGGTCTTAGCCGTCCAATACAACCAGGCACGCTCTTAGAGAATCCCACACATCACAAGCTGAGTGCTCTACTTTATCAAGTATTTGAGGGCTATTTAAGAGGGTGGTATGAAGATCCTGGTGATCCTAGAAAAGAAGAAAAAGAAGAAGAAGTAAGGCGGCGACTGATGGAAACACTGCTTGCGGAACAGGGCTGGGATTATTCAGATGTTGATTTAAATACCGATCCTTTTGGGACTATGCTGGATCGGGATGAGGTGGGCTGGATGGCGCCTAACACGAGACTTCCTATTCCAGTTCACCCCTCAATTGATACCTATATGGCTGTTGATGGCTTCTTAGTCAATTATAAAACAGGTGAAATTGCATTCTCCTTTAGAAAATGGAAAAAGGAATTCCCACAGGCTTGGGAACTCGTCACTATTTTTGACCTACATGAAATGGCAGAAAAAAGTATTACAGGTGGGGTTTTTAGCTTGGATTCTCCCCATCCTGATATGGAATACCATCCATTTAATCTAATGCGCTTTTCGCCATCTAGGATATATGAAACACAATTTATGCAAACGATGTTATCAACCGACTATTTGTTGAAATTTCTCACCGTAGGTCAAGAAGTGAGAGGGATGCGGCCTTATGATAGACGATCACTGGATAAATTGACTGTGCATTTACCAGGTCATTTAAAAAGAATCATTGATGAATACCATACTGCTAATGAATCCGAGTCACATTCTCGTTTTTGGATTGAAGCAGAGGGGGAGGTTATTTCAGCTGAGGATATTGACCAAAAGGATGATATTAGCAGAATTGCTTTTGGTGATTTAACAATGGTAGTCAAAACACATAAAATGGAATTGGATGTGAGAGGAAACCTTGTCGATTCGCCTGAATCGGATAAAGGCTGGAGCCTATATGTATTAGAATTACTGAAAATCTATCAATGGCTGGAAGGTAGAACTCAAATTACAGGCCCTGCGATTGTATTTGTAGAGCATATTACCGAAGCCTATTTTGTTGATGAGCATGGAATATCCGCTGCCATTCCCTTCCTGGAATTTAAAAATTTATGGAGAGATGTCTGCAAAATGGACCGAGATGAGCGTGGAAAAGTCATTAAAAATCCAGAAACGGAAGGGCTGATTTACAGAGCTGTTAAAGCCGTTACTCACGAAGTTAAGAAGCCTCACCTTTATTCATCTGAATATGTCTTTACTCGTGAATTTACTAATCGTTATGATGAATTTTCACTCTATTATCCTGAGTTAGGACGCTTAAAAGAGCTTTCTAGAATGGCTTTGTTGATTAGGTATTTAAAGGCCTATAAAAAATCGAATGCTGAAACTATTAAAGAATTGATCAATAAGCTAAATGATACCGCTCACTGGAATGCACTTGAAGATGAAATTCAATGTGAAATAGAAAAGTGTAATGAAATTTATTCATTACGATGGAAAAATCGCTGTGATGAAACCTTAAAAATTATTCGAAAGTCTTTCAATGATGCTAGAAATAATTATAATGCTAATTCGGTTAAACGTTTGGTAGAGTTTGAAGCAATCTCTGATAAAATAAAAG
>CAIQCE010000096.1 GCA_903870185.1 uncultured Gammaproteobacteria bacterium | reverse complement strand
TTTTTATTTTATTTAATAATTAGGTTTTTAGTATGAGATATTTTAAAGTGAAAGTTCCACCATTTATTTAATTTAACCACCACAGTTTTAATAAGCGTTTTAAACAAATTTTTGAATCATTGATATTTTTTCCTCTATTTTTATTACGCATGACTGCAATAATCATTTCAAAGCTTACATGAGCAGTCATCGCTTCTGTCATGTTTGAATAATCTACGGGTTTAATTAGTTTTTTGATTGAATTTATCCATTGTTCAATAATTTTATCAATTTGTGGTTTAAGGGTGGGTAATTCATCTAAATCAAAATCAAGGACAAAAAGTAGCCAAACATGTCCTTGATTGATAAGGTCAATCAGTTGATCAATAAACTTAACAGCAAGTTGATGTCCTCTTAGATTTTCTGGATTGTGAGATAGGTTTAGTAAATTAAGATCATAAAATTTTATAACAGATTCTAGTAATGATTGTGCAATATGGACTTTATTTCCAAAATGATAGTAAGTTGACCCTTTGTCAATACGGCTTAGTTTTGAAATATCATTCAAAGAGGCTCCATGATATCCATGTTTTAAAAATAGAGTGGCGGCGGAAGAGAGAATAATATTTCGATTATTGATTCTGTCACAAAGGCTAACCGCATTTTCATTTAATGTTTCCACTTTACATCCTCTATTGTTAATTAGCTTAAATTTGAAATCGTAAGGTAATGTAAATAGAAGCTGTTCTGGCAGATATTAGGAAAAGTACTAATTTTTTGGTTTTGACCAAAATATTAGTAAAAATACTAATATCTGTAGATAAGTAAAAATTTTTTAATTTCGAGGAAAATTAGGCTTTAGGTTCTATATTTTCTTTAAGGTTCCAGAACGCACGTTTGGCTGCTATACCATGTGCGCCTAATTGGTGGGCTTGTTGATAGTCTTCGGTTTTCAACCCACCTAATGCATAAACTGCAAAGTCCACATTTTTTATCATCTCTGCAAATTTTTCCCAGCCAATAGGAATACCTTGAGGGCTACTTGGTGTTGAAAAAATAGGGCATATAACCGCCACGTCTGTTTTAATTTTATTTGCATGCATAACTTGTTCATCATTATGACAAGCTACAGACATTATGTAGTTAGAACCAATGGGCCTATGATTAAGTGACATATATTGCGCGCTAGGAAAATGAATACCATCTGCTTCAATTTCATTTAATAAGTCTGGTGAGCCATTCAGTATTAATTTTCCTTTATAGTGATGAACTAATTTCACTACTTCATTGGCTAATTTTTTATATTCATTAATGGCCAATTCTTTCGATCGTAGCTGAACTAGGTTTATACCATTTTTTAATGAGTTTTCTAGAGCATTAAGGTAATGGTTAAGATCACCTTCAAAATCAGGTGTAATAAGATAAAAGGAGGGAAGGCTATTTTTCACAATCATCTCTTCGTTGCAATACAGCCCACCCATTCTTTGCCATTGAGGCAGAAGGGTGCAGGGACCCCTGATTCGGGTCCGCCTATATAATCTAAAAATTCAATATCAAAATTATTTTCCT
>CAIQCE010000095.1 GCA_903870185.1 uncultured Gammaproteobacteria bacterium | reverse complement strand
TTTTAACAGAGCTTTTTGATGGTAAAGAGACTGAGCTTCCAGAGAAGATTTCTTTAGCCATTAGAGAAGCCTTGATTAATCTCATGATAGATAGATTGAAGCCTTCAATAGCGGATATAGATAGGGATCGTTTAAATCCAACGGACTTAGAAAAATTGGTGTCTGCTGTCACTCGTCGAATAATGGCGGATGTGTGGAAATTTAGGAAAATATTTCAAGAATTGAATCGTTCAGAGACAATAATAGCGCGCTGGCAGGAGAGCCCTGCTTTAGCTCGGGAAGAGTTGTTTGGCTTGTTGCCGAAAACATTGATGGTCACACTCGGTGAAAGTTCTGTACCTGTAAAAGAATATTTTGATTCACGCAGATATTCAGATGCAGATTTTGTGGCGGAAGCTATACGAGTTTACTCTGAGTTTAAGGATAATTGGGTGTCATTGGCGGATTATTATACCCATGAAATAGTGAATAATCCGATTTATGAAAAGAAGTTTGAAGAAGTTTTAGATCCTAAAGAGCAGTACATCGATTCATCTGTACGAACGAATCCTGCAGTCTATGTAGCTGACGGCCTTAAATTTGAACTTAAGGGGGGGTGTGGTATTTCTTTAGTAGAAGGCCCAATAAATGTTGTGGCTGATTCAGCAGGTTTTGATTCAGCATTGAGCCGTGCGTGTGAAGGAAAGGCAGTTGAGACTTGGACAAGCATGAGCCATGATGGAAAATCCTATGCGGTTTCTAGTTTGCATGTCGTTGATGATCTAGCCCTTCATGATGGCGATCATTTGAGCTTGCAAAGAAGTTTGGTTTCTAAAACAAGTGTTTCTGCACCAGAAGAAGTAACACCTCGGCAAATTGAACAAATCAAATATATTTTAAGAAAGTGTTCAATAAATCCAAGTTATTTGCCACCTGCTGCCATTAAGCCATTTTTAAATAAAATACTTGATGCTAGCGGAGCGTATTTTATTCATTATGCCGCAGCGATTGTTTCAGCCGAACAACTTGAGAAAATCTTGATCTTGAATTTGGAACAATTAAAATTTCGTGATCGATTTAAGCACTCGCCACTTCATGCAGCCGCGGCTTTTGGTAATGTGTCCGCTGTTGAAGCATTAATTAAGCGCGATCCAAGTTTGCTGAATGAAACAACTTTCGCTGGTGAAACGCCACTCATTATAGCGGTACAAAATGGTCAGAAAGCTGTGGTGGAGTGTTTGCTGAAAGCAGGGGCAAAAGTCGATCATATTATGCCGAATGCTTTATACGCACTTTACTTAAGTATACAAAGTGGTTTCTCGGATATAGCAAGCTTATTGGCAGATAAAATTCCCTTGAATCTTTCTGAAGAGGCTCAAAAACCCTTTATTTTAGCGGATGGAATGACGCCACTTCATTTGGCCATCGAATATGGTTTTACAGAAGTTGTTAAAAAACTCGTGGCTAAGAAATTATGGCTTAATCATTCCAGAAAGTCAGATGGATTAACACCATTACAATTAGCGGCTTCTTTGGGTAGAGCGGATTTAGTCGCTGAAATTTTAAAACAAGGTATCCAT
>CAIQCE010000094.1 GCA_903870185.1 uncultured Gammaproteobacteria bacterium | reverse complement strand
TGTTTTTATCATGCTTTTATTGGGGTTGTGGGCACTTCACTTAATTGATCTTCAATGGACAATGTTTCAATCAACCTTTATGAGCATTTACAATGTCAAAGGTATCGTTTTATTTGGAGCCACCCTTATCTTCAGCAAGATTTTACACGAATTTGGTCATGCCTATATGGCGAAACGATTCGGATGTCGTGTCAATACAATGGGGATTGCATTTTTAGTCCTTTATCCGGTTCTCTACACAGATACTAGCGAAATCGTTCGATTAAAATCCAAATATGATCGATTGAAAGTCTCTATTGCGGGAATTTGGATAGAATTATACTTAGCAGTATTCGGTGCTTGGCTGTGGTTACTACTTCCCAATCCAGGTCTACTAAAAAGCTGTGCATTTATGTTAGCTTCTGTAAATTGGATTGCCTCAATTGCGATTAATTTAAGTCCGTTTATGCGATTTGATGGCTATCATGCACTTTCGAGCTTCTTAGGCATACGAAATCTACAAACTCGGAGTTTTTTGTATACCCGACTATGGCTAAGAAAGCAGATACTCGGAATTCAAGTAACTTACCCCGAACAATTGGATCCTTTTCAACACAAAATATTTATCGGATATGCGCTTTGTACTTGGATCTATCGATTTGTCATCTACTTAGGCATATCAGTAATGGTTTATCACTTATTTTTTAAATTACTGGGTATCATGCTATTTCTAGTCGAAATTTATTACTTCATTCTGGCTCCAATCACTAAAGAACTCAAAGCTTGGTACGAAATTAAAGATCAGATTTCACTCAATGAGCGTAATATTCTCAGTACCTGCTGTGTAGTGGCTATGCTTTTTATCTTTTTCGTACCCTTTCAAACTGAACTTTCTATACCTGCCACTCTATCTAATCCTATGAATTTTCTGTATGCGCCCACTTCAGCAGAAATTAAAACAATATATGTCCACACAGGAGATTATGTAACCAAAGGGCAGCCACTGATTCAGTTATTCTCCAAAAATCTAGCACTTGAGTCACAACTTGCTGAAATTCAATTAGCTGCACTCCAAAAAGAATCCCGCTATGTTGATAGTTCAAGGGAACGTTTGATAAAAAGACCGATCCTTGAAGAAGAAATAAGATCAGAAGAGGAATATTTAGCCACAATTAAAGAATTTCAAAATGAGTTGTTAATCAATGCTCCTTTCTCAGGATACATTGCCTCTATGCCCGAGGACTGGGAAGCAGGCTCTTATATTGTTGACAATCAAATATTGATGGTGCTCCAAAACTATAATCAACTCAAGGTTGAAGGATTTGTTTCTCCACGCTTTCGCAGTCTTCTTAACACTGGACAAAAAGGGAAATTTATTCCAGATGATCCCAATAATCCAGAAACTCCTGTTATTCTTAACCAAGTGGTAGATGGGACCTCCGATAATTTACTTCAAGGAAAGAAGCTCTCTGATTTTAGTGTTTCTGCAGAAACTTTTTATCTAAGTCCGACCAATATTCTAGCTTCGAGCCTGGGAGGTGATATTCCCACAGTGGATAAAGATGGCAAGCTAGTTCCTGAAAATTCACAATTTATGGTTTCGTTCATGGCAATTGGAAAATACTCCAATCCTGTTTTAACCCAACCCGGCGTAGTGGCTCTAGAAGTACCTCGAGATTCATTCTTTATGCGAACTTTCCATTACATCTATGACAAGTTCATCCAGGAGATGAGTTTTTAAAAGTAATCATACTGTGCTATAATTAGCCAACTTAACTCAAGGAGGGGTTTTTGTGATATCAAAACTAATTCAATGCTCGATTACCATTATCACCCTGACCAATCTGTCCGTAGCCCTAGCTGATACATTGATCCCAAAATATGAGGCTAAAGCGAGATTAGAGGCCTTGCATGAAGCCGATCTTTCCTCTAATTTACAAGCGAAAATTACGGCTATTAATGTAAAGCCAGGTGATACTTTCAAAGCTAATGAACCCTTAGCAAAATTAGAATGTGATGGAATTGAAGCTGATTATGAAAAGGCAAAAGCAGATTTTTCATCAGTGAAACATCAATATAAAGGATATAAAAAACTCGAAAAAAAATATCCTTCTTGGGGATATGAATTTAAACAAGCTAAAACTGCTCTTATAAAATCACGAGCAGAAATTAAAAAAACTAAATCAGCTCTAAATGGGTGCATAATTTCAGCTTCCTATCCAGGCAAGGTTTATGATGTCTATGGCCAGATTGACGAAGTTAATATTCCCAATAAACCTATTATACGAGTGGTCGACGACTCGAAACTGATTTTAAAGCTTGAAGTGCCTTCCACCTGGCCAATAATTTTAAAAACTGGAACACCTTTTATCTTTAAACCGTATGAAAATGAAAAAGAATACAATGCGACAGTAACTGCGATTGGAGGAATTTCTACAGATACCCAAACAATTCCCATTTATGGGGAAATTACCCCAAGAGGTGAAAATATTCAGAGCGGTATATCAGGAATTGCTATATTCGATAACAAAAGGGTATAGTTTCTTTGATTTTTCATAATCTCATTTGTGATCCTGATTATTCAATAGCCTCTTCCAGAGCTCAGGATCGAGATAATATTCTTCTGAGATATTAGCAAAAAGACTCGGGCTCTTTTTTCTTAAATTGTACAGGTCATCATTGAATTGTTCCTCGCATGCTGCCCCTAACTTTTTTCTAATATAGGCAATATGCACACTTTGAATATCATTTTTAAAATAACCCGCTCTATCAAACATGCAAAGCCTTCTACCATCTTTTGCATTACTGTAATAATTTCTTAAAAGCTGAAACCTTTGAGGTTCCAACAAGGGATTTTTAGCATGGGAAGGGAATGTGATAACCGATTGAGAATCTTCAGAACCTGAACAGCCAAAGAGCATACAACTCATAGCTATCCCTAAAAAAATAGCAGAACATTTATTCAAAATATTCATAGTGCGAAACTTCCCTGTCGAATTGTATAATGGATATTATATTCTAATACAATCCAATATCAACAAGTGTTTTTTACGTCACCTATCATGAGCCCCGAGCTAAAAAGTTGGGGGGGGGTATCTGAAATTAATCATCCTGGAATAAAGATATGACCACCGAGAGTTTTGAAGGCTGAATCTTTAAAGAGACACCATATCAGCTCATCTCCCCATTCATCTAGCCACTCATTCCTTAATGAAGAGTCTAAATCTTGTTTATAAATCATACGGATAACTGAAAATTCATTTTTTAATCCAAATTCGACCAATTTTTTGAACCAAGAAATAAGTTTTTCATCAACTTCAAGAGCCTCACCTTCATTGAGATTGAAAGAAATCATGATATCAGGCTGCCAAATGATGGACCGGCTAATTTTTCGATATTTCTGAATTTTTGAACAAGAGACTATATAGAATTCAGGAACAGTTAGGTGACCTCCCTGCATGGTGAAAATAGAATGCACATGCTCTAGAATTAGTTGAGTTTGGGTGCACTTTCCATTCATGGGCCCTCTCCATAGGGTTGTAAAGCTAATTTAAAGTAAATAACCATATAAAACTTTTCATATGCTACCCACAAATATTCTAGCCTATAGTAAAATTTACTGCTAATTTGGTTCAAATTATAAAGGGTGATAACTTTCATTCGATTCAATTGAATTCAAAACCTGATTCAAACATTTTCCCAGTATAAATATATTAGGCTCTTGAAAAATAGTTTGATGAGTTCCTGGTATAAAATGTATTTGTATAGGCTTAGTTGAATGAGGAGTCCAATAATTAGTTTGTAAATTTAGCTTCTCATACGTCGAAAAAATTAGCAAAGAAAGCCATTACAAACTCCAATCAAATACACAGCTTTTAGGATCAGCCACCACGACAGAAGCAGAAACAGACTGAGATTTTTCCGTCAATAATGTTTCAAAACTTTTTGCTAGCCCAATCCTATCGTGATCCAAAGAGCAAAAAGATTTTAAGTTTGGTGCAAAACTGGCAGGAACCTTATCTCTTTTAATTCCATAGACCTCCCAAGAATCCTGCGAAGTTTCGGGTGGAATTAATAAGGTTATATGATGCCTTACGCTCGATATAACCCTAACGGCAACACTTTTAGAATACTTCTCTTTAATCACCATTGCTAACTCTTGAGCTAAAGTAACTAGATTAGTCGCTGTGTCCAAATCACTAATACAAAAATCAATCGTTTTTAATGAAGTTAAGTTACCCGATTTTTGCAATTGTTCGGCAATATATTCCGCATAAAAACAAGCTTGAAATCGGCCATTAGCCGTAATATCCAACAATACAAGCCTTTCATCTCCTTCTGGCTTAGTTTTAAGATCAGTCATTTTGCAAAACGATTGTCTTGGGGAAAATTTCTCAACAGTTTCGTCATTAAGAGGGTCATCTATCATTATGATAATCATGGTCTCAGTCTCCACTCATGCTTATTAATTTCCGGTAATTTATTGTTATAAGGTTTTTCCAGGTGCGACCCCTTTATCTTTCTCATCCGCTTCTCCACCCTTTGAATCAGCACTAGCTAGTCCATAAATAAACATTAAATCATCATACTCATCATTGTTTGAACCAAAGCTCTCAATCCCAAATGAAGTGGACAGCGCCGCAGCAGCAGCTTCACTAACTACCGCTGCAGATCCAGCAGCTTCGACAGCTGGAGGTGCTATAGCCGAACAAAAGCTTTCTGCTTCTGCTATCGTGATGCCCGCCAAATGAATGGGTGGAAAAGAACGACAGAAGTCACTAATTCTAGCAATTCCTTCAGGCGGGTGATAGACCACATCAGAACTGCGAGCCATTAAATATCGATCTCGCACATCGTCAATGTCCTTCATTCGAGATGCAATATCAGCTCGTTTTTTTATCAAGGACTCTATTTCACTGCTAATATGAGTCGCTTCGCTAGAGGCCGCCCCTATAGTCGCCGCTATCCTAGTATTTAACCCTAATTCTAATCTCTGCAGATCTTTATGCTCATGATCAAGCCCTTTTTTCTCTAGAGTTAATCCATGCAGATATAAGGCTGCACCCATAGTTAACAAAATTCCTCGATAACCCAACTTGCCATGTTGATCAGGGCCCATAATTAGGTATCGGACAAATTTATCTGAGCGTTCAAAAACTGGAGCATAAATTGTTTTTAATATCGTAAGCTTAGGTATTAACCTTGCACGACGTGCGAATTCATTTATCCAGCTTGGGTTTGTTACACCTCCGTCTAGCCCAATATCACAACCTAAAAATTCAAGGCAAGCTTTGCATGATCAGGAAGAACACTTAGCTTATCACTCAGATAAACGGCAAATTCAAGAGGAGAGAGACCTTTTGAGTCAGCACCTAGGAGGCCCAAACCAAACCGCCTATCATTAGTACGAGGATGCAATCCATGACCCAGAAAGCTTATGGCAAGCTCCTTGGCTGGATCTTCAGCTATCTTAGGAGCCAAGAGCGATAGCCAATCCTCCTCTATACTAAAAATAGGGCGACCAGTTGCACTGCCCTCTGCTATAGCATAATTTCGGTGAAGCGCATCCCTACTCACTAAAATGTACATATCTTGTCCTTTGATAATACAAATACCAAATTGAAGTGTAGATCAAAGCCGGGTTGTGTCGCAACTTTTCACAAAGCCTGTTTAAATAATAAACACTAAAATAGTTCTCATATTGCATGCAAATATTATTGTATGCCATAGACCTTGCTTGTAATATAATGCTCACATATTTTTAAGCAAGAATCATGCGTATTTATCAATATTTTTATATATATCAGCAAGTTATATTTCTTTATTTGAGGGTGTAGCGTAATGGCCATGCAATTAAGAACTAACGCAAATCCTATTTTTAATAGTCTAAAGCTGGATCAACTTGATAAACCAGAAGTAGAAAGTTTTTTGCAAAACTGGGATGAGAATTACTTCAAATCTGCTAGCGATATTAATCTATTTAAACCTGAGCTGCCTCAGCATTGGACTTTACCTCAAAAACAATACTTTATTAGAACTTTCTATCACGCCCGTGGACATTTCTCTGAGTTATTATGGCATATGGGAAGTTTCGCCCCTTCTGCTGAGACTAAAGAAATGATCCTTACCAACACTAGAGATGAATTTGGTAAGCATGGCCTTTCCCATGAGCAACTCTATCAATATTTTGCTAAAGGATGGGGCGTGGATCTTTCAATAGAGCTCCTTGACCAAAAATGGTACCTTCCTTGTATACGTGAATATATTCAAGGTCAACTTAGGTGGTTAATGACTCATGACTGGGACCATCGATTAGCAGCATTTGCCGCTATTGAGCGCTTGGATAATATAGATTATTTAAATCTTCGAAACATTGCTATCAGCATGGGAACCGAGAGAAAATATCTGACTTTTTTCAACGTACATGTTAATGCAGATCACTTTGATAATATCTTTGCGACTTCTTTTCAAAAATTATGGCTTAAATCCCCCACGTTAGTCATCACTGTCTTCGAATTTATAAAGAAATTCCAGCTAGACATGTGGAAAGAGCTTTCGGATGCTATTTTTAGTTATTCTTGATATAATTATCATCTTAGTTTTACAGGGATGTGATACAGGATGTTTAACCCCCTACCTAGGACAATTGAGGCTATAAAAAAGTTCTCAGCTTCACGTGTTGAAGTTTTCGGCGCCCAATATATGCCATTTGGTATATTTGGGGTTATTAATTACCCAGTCTATTACTTAATTTGGGTATACCTAGCCAACCAATCCTATGAAAATTTGGCACTTCGACTTATAGCCACTCTCGTCTGTATACCACTTATTTTTCATAAAAAATGGCCCAATAAACTTAAATCTTGGTTACCACTTTATTGGCATTGTGTTTTGCTTTTCTGCCTACCCTTTTTCTTTAGCTTTATGCTCTTAAAGAATCATGCTGCTGTCGTATGGCTAATGAGCACGACTATTGTCGTAGTTTGGCTTAGCTATTTAGTAGACTGGATAACATATGTTATATTATTGGCATTAGGGCTATCTTTATCATATATAGTCTATATACAAGACACACCGCCTCAATCTACCTTACCTACAGAATATTTAATTGGCCTAATAGCTCAATATATCGGCACATTAACTGTAATGGTGATTTTTTCAAATAATAAGCAAAAAGTTCAAAATGAAAAACTTAACGCCATTGAAATGGCCGCTTCAAATGTAGCCCATGAGTTACGGACACCATTGGCTACTATTCACGCTGGCATTAGTGTTTTAAAAGATTATATCAATGATTTAACACAAGCATTTTCAAAATCAGACCCTAAAATATTAAATAAATGTACTGAGCAATTCGAAGGAATGCAGCCTGTACTAAATGAAATAGAAAATGAAGTTAAAGAAGCCAATACAGTTATCGATATGCTATTAGTCAATACTCGAAATACTGGAAAGATTGATACAAACAATTACACTAAATGCTCCATTGCAGACTGCATAAATGAATCCCTAATGCGCTATCCATTTTCACCCGGTGATAAAGAATTAATTCAATGGACTCGAAACAATGATT
>CAIQCE010000093.1 GCA_903870185.1 uncultured Gammaproteobacteria bacterium | reverse complement strand
GGGCTACCGGCTAAGAAAGTAACGTTGTTAAATTTTTAATAACGAAACTTAAGATTTTGTTAGTAAAAGCTCATCACAAGTTAACTAGCATCTCCTATAGCTCCCTACCGATGTCTCACTAAAGAAGGCCCCGCAAGAGGGATTTCATCGCTCGATATTTTTTTCTTCATTAAAGCAATAATCTCAGCTCGCTCGGCGCTATTAGTCATAAACTTTTTTGATTGAATCCATTCGCGGTTAGAGGGTGTATTTCCCAATTCTTTTAATAAAATTGAACGCAATACGAAAAGAGTAGGATTATCTACCAAGCCACTGTGCTGTTTTTTATCATATAAGCCAAGAAATTCCTCTAAGAATATATTATCGATTGTTTTTTTCCTTGAATCCAACCAGGTCCATAAATCTTCCACAGCTTTAATTTCTGTGGTGTTATCAGGACATAATGAACCTTCATAATCACGCAAGGCAATCTGAGCGACGGCAAATAAGCATAATCTGGATTCTAGAAAGAGTCTAAAGGGCAAAAGAGGAGTGGAGGTTGGTGGTCTTCGGTCTGCTCCGGCAGAATTTCCTGCTCCAGATTTTAAACGACTGGGCATTCTTTCATTGGACTCCATTATAAAAAATTAAATTGCCAACTCGATATGAGTAGCAAAGCAGGAAGTGAATGCTATCAGAGATGAAATTCACAATCACCTGACAAGTGGTTGGGAAGGTTTGACTTTTTAAGTCAAGAACGGTCTATGATCCATAACTATTTGTGGGTATTATCCGAGTGATGACATTGTAAGGGGCGGGTATGAATCTGGAGCAACTTAAACTGCTTGCTGAACAAAGAGAAACAAAAGCCATTGAGCTAAAAAGCTCAACGGCCTCATTGCGAGGAGCTTTTGAATCAGTTTGTGCCTTTTTAAATGGAGAGGGCGGTACTGTTTTAATTGGTGTTAAAGATCATGGCAAATTAGTAGGTCAGGAAATCAGTGATGCTACTCGCCTAGATATCGCCAGAGAAATAAAAAGAATAGAACCTTCTGGTTCTATTCATGTTGACTATGTTGAGCTAAAGAAAGAAAAGTTTGTCATTGTTATTCAAGTTCCTGCGGGTGAACATGCCCCTTATGTTTATGATGGCAGACCCTTTGAGCGGCATGAATCTGGTACAGACAAAATGTCTAGGCATCGTTATGAACAATTATTAATTAATAGAAATCAATTTGATCATGCATGGGAAGAGGCAACGGCAGTAGGGTACACTTTAGACGATCTAGATCACGAAGAAATTTATAAAACCATTGCAGATGGAATACGTGAAAGTCGAATTCCAGCGAGTGCTCAGCGGGAAGATGTCACAACTATTTTAGAGCGTTTAAGTTTATTAAAAGAAGGTGAATTAAAACGAGCGGCTGTTGTGCTTTATGCTAATCAAGATTCTTTAAAGTTAGTGCAATGTATGATTAAGATGGCT
The DNA here is from genome assembly GCA_903870185.1 of uncultured Gammaproteobacteria bacterium. GTDB lineage: Bacteria > Pseudomonadota > Gammaproteobacteria > Coxiellales > Coxiellaceae > CAIQCE01. Next base: position 2,843 of record CAIQCE010000093.1, on the reverse strand, counting down.
CGATTTCAGGGCATTGATAAGTTGGGTAATTTTATTGATAACCAACAAATTTATGGTAATGCATTCAGAATTTTGGAAGAGGCGGATGCTTTTCTTAGAAGACACTTGCCTATAGCCAGTTTCTTTAAATCAGATCAATTCAAGCGTATTGATAAACCTGCACTGCCAGTATTAGCTGTTCGGGAAGCATTAATTAATGCCATTTGTCATCGTGATTACGCAGATTTAACCACGGATATTGCTCTGGCTATTTATGATGATCGTTTAGAAATTTGGAATAGTGGGTCTCTTCTTAAAAAATTGACAGTCGATGATTTAAAACAATTTCATCAATCTGTCTTGAGAAATAAATTGATTGCTAATGTGTTTTATGTTCGTGGATTAATTGAGAAATGGGGAACTGGTACCAATAAGATGATTAGTCTGTGTAAGCAGGATGATATTCCAGAACCGAAGTTTAACGAAGAATTTGGTGGATTGTCTGTTGCCTTCGATTTTAAAGAACCTATTGGGGCAATTTTGATCATGACTGAGGCTGAGGGTGCAAGCAGGGCTGACTTAAGACAGAAGCTCATCTTAAATTTTATGAGGAAAGAAACGAAAGCTACAATCCAGCAGATACACGATTGTTTGACTGGGAAATTCCCAGCTATGCCAGCAAGGAAGACTATAATAAGAGACTTAAATCATTTGAAGTCATTAGGTTTGCTTGACTCAAAAGGGGAGAAGAAGGGAGTGGTTTGGCTTTTAAAGAAGAAGGTTTGATTTGGGACATTTTTTGGGACATTTTTTGGGACATTTTTGAGACATTTCCATAAGGGTCGGAGATTACCCAGATGGCATCATAGCGGGCGATCGTTATTCGGTTTCTCCAAATGAAGATTTTGAGGGTAGGTCTAATGAAGAGGTGCTGAAATTCGAGAGGGTAATGGCAGGGCCGCGCGATTATTGGCAGCTTGAATTCTTCATAAGCAGAAATAGCTTCTGTCTGGCCATCTAAATCTTCATCAGCGGTATCAATAAATAAACTAGCTATATTGTCTAATTAAGATTTGTTAAGGATTTATTAAGACCATCTCTCGGAATTGAAAAAAATTGTGTGTAAGGACTATTTCTAATATAATTTTAACCTTTAATTTTATACTAATTACTGAATCATAATAAAATCTAATAATGGTGATGTTATGTCAAGAGATGCTGGTAGCTCAATAACTACAAAAACATTTAATCAAGTTGGTCGCAAGGAAGATTTTAGTGAATTGCGAGCACCAATAACTGAAATCAAATCTAGTGTCGGTAAGCCTCGTCATACTATAGGAAGATTGCTTGGTAAGGATGGTAAAACTTATGTTTCGAAATATTTACTCTATGGAGACGTTCGATCTACTATAGAAGTTTACAGTGCTTGGATCTTCAGATTGCACGTCCTAGAGGGTGCTCGAATTCCTGAATATGGTAGCCATCATGATTTCGGTACAGTTGTCACTAGTGAAGAAATTCTTGGCATTGAAGCTTTGTCTGATATGCGTGCCAAGGATACGTCTAGTGGAAAATCAGAGCATATTGGTCGATTTGGCGATAAAATTTTACGAGAAAAAAATCTTAGGGCATTCGCGCAGATTTTAGTTTGTTCCCTTGTTTTTGCGCAAATGGATTTGAAGCCTGATCATCTTGTTTTTGATGCCGAAGGTAATTTAAGCTGTATTGATTTTGATCAGTGCTTTTACACCGGCATAATTCCTCCTTCTGAAAAAGATTTCGAAAATTTACCTCTTATAGACACATTAAACCCACATAATTTTATATTTAATCGAATAAATAATCGAACCATAGCTGACAAAACTGACGGCATCGAATTAGCAAAAAAACTAGGTGATGGCTTTAAGAACGAAGTCTATGGCGCTATTTTAAAAATCTTACTAATGCCTGATTTTCTATTGAATGAAATCTATAATATTATCGGCTCGTGTTCTGATGACTTAAAGAAAAGAATTATAGAAGAGACTGCCGGAGAATTTGCATTACAAAAAAAATCTAAATTATTGGCTTCTATGCGAGAATCTCCATTTTTTAAGGGATTCCTAGCTGCGCATGGGGATTCAGAAAAAGAAATTATTTTGAATGAGATTATGGCCTTTAGAAGAAATAATAGTTTTTTTAGCGAAAAATGGTCCGAAGATCATTTTCTTGCGCTATGTAAACAAGATGTGGATAAAGCTTATGGACTCATTTTTGCCACCCCCGTTCCTGATTCATCGTTGCTGCCATTGGCTGGAGCTGGATATCGTAAAGATGTATCTGAAAGTGTTGTTGCTGCTGTACCTCCGCAATCTGATGTTGCGGCTGCATCTGTAGCAATAAGCAATAGTGCATCTAGAACACGTTCACATTCTGACTTCACTTACGCAGCTAGTGAAAGTGATGAATCGCTACCTGATAGGAGCGGTAGTGATGAAGCTGCGACAGCAGCAGCTGCTTCCAGTAAGCAGCCTCCTTCGGAACCACCAAAATCATTCATTCAAAGAATTCTCAGCTGGATATGGAAAGCAATTCTGAGGATTTTCGGGAAGACTCCCGGGGCTCAAACCCCCGCTCCTTTAGCGACAAAAATTGGAGGAGAGCGTCTTGCACCAGTGGCGCCTAAGGTGTTGAGCACAAGATCTCAATCCGCTAAGCATGGTTTGGGAGATGGAATAAGATCTGAACCAGAGGACCCTGTCGTGCGGCTTAAGGGCCAATTATAGAGATATTTAAGCTATTGTTAAATCAGACTACTGCTTAGTTTTGTATATGTTCTTTTCTTGACATAGGGGACGTACGTAAGTTGTCAACTTACTGAAGAG
>CAIQCE010000092.1 GCA_903870185.1 uncultured Gammaproteobacteria bacterium | reverse complement strand
AATACCCATTATGTCTAACTGTATTTCTTGTAACAGCATCATGACGGGCGGTTGATTTTCAGCTAATCCTGATTTGAAGGTTCCATGTTGACGACGGTATCGGATTAACTCAACAAAATAAGAGTTTTGACTGAGCCATAGACCATTGGGCTGCGGTAGTCGGGGATTATGGGTGAAGTCATCATTATAAATGAGGGGGCAGTCGGAACTATCGCCTAATAATATTTTGACTAAAGGAAAACTTTCTGGGGTGACGGCTCGGGTGACTGCAAAAACAGCCAGTTGTTGCATTTGCTCTGAGGAGATAAATCCCACATCGGCAGGCAGTGCAAACCCAAGAGTGAAAGCGCGAGGATTAGCTTTCATGGCAGCAAAATGCTCATTCATTTCTACATAAGTGGATTGCAGGGAAGAGTAGGGTGCCGGTAGAACCAGTGCCTCCTCAGGCCATAAAGCCAACTCTAATGTCCTAATTTCTTCATTTACATCAGGTGAAGCACCTGCGCCGGCACCACCTCTAGCTCCCGCTCCCACTTCTGCTTCATCTTCTTCATCAGTGGCTTCAGCCGCTGCGGCTGAAGCTCCAGCAGCACCCAATTGTAGATGGGGTCGAGCCACTGGAGGAGAGACTCGTTCTGGTAGAGCCATACCAGCGACTCCGGCACCAGCACCCACATCTGCAGCAGCTGCTGGATTAGGGTCGGGATCAACAGCTGCTAGAGGATTTATTACCTCTGGAGCTCTATGAGGACGTAATTCAAGAACGACACCTGCAGGATTATGGGGTTGTGGTCGCATGGGTATAACTCCTTTTTTTTTAAGTTTGAAAATTTATATCACAAAAAATTAAAACTAACTAAAACTACATAAAAATATTTCTATTCTATTGATATTCATTAATATTTCACCGAATGCACATTCGGCTATTTACGCTTCCTGTAATAATAGTATTTTTAGGGTTCGCTTTAGATCTGAACCCACTCGACTAAGTTGATCATCAATTGTACTTTGAAGTAGGGCACCCATGATCAACATGAAGCTGGCACGTGATAAATATTTTGCAGAAGTTGTTTTATGGTCTGCTTCAAGAAGAGCTGAAATGGATTCGATCCATTCATTAACAATATTGATGATGATACAGCGAATAAAGGTTAATTCTTCTAAATTTAGAGTAAAAATAAGAATTAATTCAATTCGACGTTCTATGAATAAGGCTTCCAATTGATTTATAAATTGATTGATTTTAGTTTTAGGAATGATGGAGGGGTCTTCTATATTCAATAAAAGAATTTTATTTAATTTATGGACTGTTTTTAAAGTTTCTCCTGCTAATTCATCTTTAGAGGAAAAATAGTGATAAATACTTGCCTTGGTAATGCCGGCTTCTTTAGAAATGGATTCAATAGTTGTTGAATGGTAGCCATGCTTAATGAATTGCTGAGTGGCAATTTTAATTAGCAGATCTCTAGTTTTAATTTCTGAACGGCCCATATTATGACTCTCTACTCAATAAATCCGGCTTTGTATTATTTTTGGTCAGAGGGTTATACCAGATTAAATTTTTGGAAAATACCGTAGTTTTGAAATTTTTATTCAATAGGGCTGTTAGGGCATATTTATTATGACATGCCAATTTTTTCTTGATATTGTCTGTGTAGTTTTCAATGGTCCTATTGGATAGGCTCATTAATTTTCCGATCTGTTTGGCGCTGTAGCCCAGTTTGAGATAATGGCAGGTTTCCAGTTCGCGTTTAGTAAGATAAGAAATGTCTGAATATCTAAAATTTGGGTGAGTTTTAGCGCTGTTTATGTAATCAGTCTTCATTGATAGCCGCCTTAAAAAAGTATTTCATCGAGAACTAAATTATTCTCTAAGCTGCAAAGTTTTTGCAGGTTGCTCGCTAATCCTGGGAGAAAATGTTAAGCATTTTCTTACAGAGTTCTTTTTTAAAATTGATGATAATGTGCGCTCTATTTTTTTTACCTCAGCTTCGGTGGGTAAGTGATTGCCAGCCCGGTCCAGTAGTTCTAATGCAATGAAGTTAATATATTGAGGCGTCTTCATTTCTTGGGTGATATATTTATTTGTAGTATCCATGCTGTTAGCCTTTAGTTTTATCGGTTGAATGGGATGAAAAATTTCTGTT
>CAIQCE010000091.1 GCA_903870185.1 uncultured Gammaproteobacteria bacterium | reverse complement strand
TTTTTTCAATTTTTTGATATCTTTCTTAAAATTCTCTGTTTCTCGATACTCAACTTCCTTCATTATCGTATAATCTCACAGAAGTTTCATGAGTCCTGTAAAATACAGCCTCATAATCTAAAAAATCCCCTTCCTTGGCCCCTACCCAAGGCACATCCTTATGTGAAAGTTCTGATAAGTAGTTAGCTGTATAATCTGATCGCTGATTTAACTCCCAGTCTACATGTTCAATTTCCTGGCCACTAAAAATCGTTAAGTCTGGCTCAAGATTTGGGTTGATTAAATATTTGGCTTGAGGATACTGATAAAAATTACTTTTGATGATTTCTAATTCATTATTTTTTATCATTTCATCAATTATTTTCTTAAAGACTACTGGCGTAGGGCCGTGATGATTTTTAATATATTTTAAACCTAAAAGCTGTTCCTCATATTTCTCATAGTAGTCAAAGTCAATGAAATAGAATAGCTTGTATATAACTGTCATTCCTACATTCGGCTTTCCACCCACTTTCTTAAGGATATAAATTAATAATTGTTTAAACTTATCAAGTTTTTCCTGAGGAATGCTAATTCGAAGATCTGTTTTTTGAGTTTTAATTTCTTTCTTAGAGGAAGTGATATTAATTATATATTCCGGAGATTCTTCTTCTACAAAATATCTAACAGGTGTATTAAAAAGTTGTGCTAATTTCTTCATCTCACTAATTGTCAACTCCCTTCCACCTTGCTCTACTTGAGCATAAGTAGGGCGAGACATGCCGAGTTCATCTGCAACAAAAGCTTGGCTGAGTTCATGGTTTTCTCGCAATTGTTTTATGAGCTTAGGCAGCATAATATCCTCCTAGATTGAGTAACACCCTCCATATTAATTAATGTAAAGTATTCTGTCAATTAAGATGAAGAAGTTCTTTACATTAAATCCTCCGGCACTTTTCTTATGCTCATAGCTCAACCACTACCTCTCCCTCCACAAACGCCTATAACTTAATGCCTCTAATAAATCGATTTTTTCGATTTGATCTCTATTCGCTAAATCTGCCACAGTCCGAGCCAGTTTTAAAATTCGGTGATAGGATCGAGCCGATAGTTTTAGTTTAATCATCGATTCCTCTAATAATTTTTGATCTGATTCTTTTAAACTGCAGTATTGATTAATTTCTGGAGTACTTAGCAATGCATTCATTTTTTTAGAACGATCAAGTTGTCGCTGACGCGCAGCCTCAACTCGAGCACGAACGGACTGATTGTTCTCGCCTGATTTTTCTGTGCTCATTAATAGCTGCGGTTGCAAAGCTGGTAATTCAATCGAAATATCAATTCTATCGAGTAATGGACCTGAAATTTTACTTTGATATCGCAAAATTTGGTCTGGTGTGCATCGACATTGATGTTGAATATCTCCAAGATATCCACATGGACAAGGATTCATTGCTGCAATCAATTGAAATTGTGCTGGAAATTCTATCTGATACGCTGCCCGTGAAACTCTAACCACACCCGACTCTAAAGGCTCTCTTAAATTCTCCAACACATGCCGCTTGAATTCAGGCAATTCATCTAAAAATAGAACCCCATTATGTGCCAAAGAAATCTCACCAGGCTGAGGAACTCGCCCCCCACCTACCAAGGCAATACCTGAACTCGTGTGATGAGGCGCCCTGAAAGGACGCCGCCGCCATTTTTTTCGATCAAAACCCTGCTTCACACTGTAAACTAAGGCTGCACTTAAGGCCTCAGCTTCAGTCATTGATGGCAGTATTCCCGGCAATCGACTTGCTAACATTGTTTTACCTGCACCCGGTGGGCCCACCATCAACAGACTATGCCCTCCACTTGCAGCGACTTCCAATGCTCTTTTTGCATGGGACTGGCCTTTGATTTCACTTAAATCTAAATCACATTCAGAAGAGTAAATTTCAATTTGTGGTTCGTAGTGACTAAGAGGATTAAAGCCTTCTAAATGAGCACATACTTCCAAAAGATTTCTAGCGACGAAATATTTAAGGTCTTTAACCAGCGAAGTTTCTTCTTTATTTTCACTTGACCCAACTAAAAATCGATTAGAATGATTCACCGCCACTGCCATAGGTAAGATTCCATTGATCCCCCTTAACTCACCTGACAAACCCAGCTCAGCCACAAATTCATATTGATCAATATCAGTAGCTTTTAATTGCTTAGATGCCAATAAAATTCCCAACGCTATGGCCAAATCAAATCCCGAGCCTTCTTTAGGCACATCTGCAGGAGCTAGATTAACAATGATTCGTCGTACTGGAAATTCAAATCGACTGCTGAGCAGTGCACTGTGAACTCGATCTTTGCTTTCTTTAACGGATTTTTCAGGCAATCCTACAATACTAAAACCTGGGAAACCTCCGACCAGATATACCTCTACCTTGACCTCAAAAGCTTCTACCCCCACTCGAGTTCTACTATGAATCTTTGCGAAGTTCATTTTTTCTCCGCTGATGCAGGTTTAAAATATTATTCTGAAGATTACTTAGAAATCATCTTGAAGGGCAAACTCAAAATCCTCAATACCGTATTTCGAGCTCTCACGTGAAATGGGGAATAGAAAAATGTATGCAATAGTGCAATCACTGTATAAACGATGAAACCTGAAAACAAAACATCACTTAAAAAATGGGCTCCTTCAGCCATCCGAAAAAAACCCATGCTTAAACCAAAAACACTCACCACAGCTGTCATCAATTTTTTACGCCGAACAAAAGGCACGAAAGCATACAAACCAAATACAGCCGCCGCATCACCTGAAGTAAAGGAACAATTTTTAGAACACTGGTTACTGATTACCCAGATTTTTTGAAATACTTTTTCACCGCCAAATTCTACAATTTCTCGAGGCCGAGGCCTTCCCCAGTGATCCTTTAAAACTTCATTAACCACCAATCCTTGGGCAAAAACAAAACTCAGCACAATAAAAATTGCGGTTTTTGTTTTAATAATATCGATAAATTTTGGCCTAAAAATTCTAACCAACAATATCACCACAAGACCCAAATTAAAAATCCATATAGTATTTAGTATAATTTTTCTAATTATCACAACCGCTTCGGAATTCTGCCACAAAAATCCAAAATCAGAATGATAAAAATAATGTGAAACTATTAAATCCCATTGAGGGTCAAGCAAAAATATGCCGCTTAAAATAAAAATAATTCCCAGTGAATATCTAATTTTCATAACATTTTCTTCATTTAGGATTCAAGCTCTTTCAAACGCTCTTCTAATTGTTCTAGTTTTTGGCGAGTTCTTTGCAAAACACCTACCTGTGCATCAAACTCCTCACGCGTCACCCGATTAAACTTATTAAATGAACCTTCAATAAGTTGATGAAAATTAGATGACAAATCTTGAGGAAGGTTTTTTAACCCCTCGGGTAAACAGTGAATTAATTTTTCAACCAGCTCATTGATATTATCTGAATTTTTCATGACTCACCTCTTAAAGATAAACCCATTGAAGGCGCCTGGGCCCCTCCTTTTTCAGGCAACACTAGATCTCCCACCTCTAATAATTCATCGCTATCACTACAGCTGACTGGAGATGCGCGCCCTAGACCAGCATGACCGCCTAGGAATGCTGGGGATGCTGGGGGTGTTACGGGCGGCTGTACGTTTGAAGCAAAACGAACGACTTGACCTGTTCTTACTGCAGCACCTGCACCCCCCCTAAAAATACCGACACTATTTGTTGTCGACAAACCCAATCTAGGTGTCTCACTTGATAGACGATAGGCTACATATAATATTCTCGACAATAAACTTCCAATGGGATTTAGTGACGCTATTGGAGCACCTAATCTCAAACTAGGTCTTTTTGCTTTATATCCTTCTTCCCCATTTAAAATTCGGATTACTGCCTGATGAAGCAATCTTTGAATGGCTTGAACGTCACCTCCATCAGGCAAAGCTTTAAGACCCACAACAATATTAGTAGCGGCATCATAGTGATGCTTATGCCCCGTAATACTTGTGATATATCTTTCAAATAAATGAACAGCACGATCATGAAAGGATTTCGCACCCAACGACCTCCACAATTCATCACAATCTAAAAATCGAGATGCCGTGCTGTAATTAAGCGCCTTATACTCATCCCAATTATTGGCTGGAAGCCCATAACGTAAGTTGGTCTCAACACAAGAATAAAGAGTTGATAACAATTTAGAACGCGGATCATCTGCCATAAATAATAAATGTGACCACTCCCTACACTTCGAATCTGTAAATACCAATTGAATTAATGGATTCAGTCGATCTTCTTGCAGAGCTGAAAAATCCATTTCTAAATACATATGCACCCAA
>CAIQCE010000090.1 GCA_903870185.1 uncultured Gammaproteobacteria bacterium | reverse complement strand
ATTCTCAGAAGTTCCCCAATCGGGGTTATCTTTTAGAAGCTCAACATACAGCCTATTAAGTCGACTGGTTGCGCGAATATCGAAAGAGCTATCTCTGATCTGCTTAACTGTTTCAATGCCAGCAAGCGGCAAGAAGTAACCAAAATGATTTGGAAAGTCTCCGTACTCACAAACTAAAGGCGCATCACCACTTAAATCTTCTGCCTCAACAGTAGCTCCGTCAGTAACTAATATGAACTTAACTTTATTTTTTGTCGTTGTAGAGCTTGTCTTAAGTTGATTAAAGACTGAGCTAACTTGTCCTTCTTGGCATACTTTTAAGTGGATATTGTTGCGAAGTAAGACCGCCCCATCAATATCAGAAAGACTTGCGGCGCTTTGTAACCTTTTTATTGTCGTAGTCTTGTTGCCGAACGCCTCCAGAAACTCTGCGGGGAAAGTTTCAGGTTCACATGGTTTGTCGAATAAAGCACTTATTGCTTCTTCAATTTCTATGGCGTTCATTTTTTAATGATTACTTTAATAAACATCATTTTGACACTTTTTAATGGGATTTCTGCATTTAACGACATAAGCGTCGATTTAAGCGACGCTCACTCCCGAGATTGATGAAATTGCCTAAACCTGCGAAGATCATTAAAACTTAACTGTAAATAGGGCGTTATGGAAAAACCATTTATTTTCAATTTTGACGAGTTACTTCAGCTTGATCAAATATATGTGCCTGAAGGGTATTTTTATCAGCCTTTTTATGACTTTGACTCCAGAATCAATTCTTTGTATAGATACTTTTATATCAATCAAAAGACTACCAATCAGTTTCTAATTGAGTCAAAAGCATCTTATGTGATTAATAGAGCAAAAGAGTCCGATGCGATGTTGGACACTATTCACTCTGAGATTACATTGCCTGACGTTGAGTACCATTTAAATTTTCTTTATTCCTCAGTCTTAACTCAACTTTTCTCAATATTTGAGAATGTCTTAATTGAAGCCATTGACCTAGTTAGAGAAGACTTGAAAATATCCGATGAAATTCCTAAAGACGGTGGGCCCATAGCAAATAGGTATTTGAAGTGGCTTGATAGGTCGGCTGGCTGTGAAGTTACATTTGATAAAAATACTTGGGCAACATTAGATGTTTTGAGGGAGATTAGAAATTCTTTTGTTCATGCCAACATTAAGAAAACGCCCGTTCAAATGCTCAACAAATTGAAAGAAATCAAAGATAAAAGTGTCAAACAGGGATATGAAGAGCAAGAGGGTTATGTTTTGGAAGCATTTAGCGTAATTAGTAATGCTGTAAAAGTGGTAGAAGTAGGCGTTATACAAAGACTCCAACAGACGTCGATTTAAGTGACGCTTATTCAGTTGGTCTGTGCTACCTTAGGGTGAGTCACCAAAATTGGAGTAATTATGAAAACTCTCATTAGATCTTTTATCACCTGCTGTTCACTGCTCTTTGCAGTCTTATGCTCAGCACAGGCTATCTATGATGCCAATGGAGCATATAAGGGATACTCGCAAACAAGTCCAAGTGGCGTCACAAATGTCTATAACGCCCAAGGTCAAAATACTCAGTCGTTTCAAACAGATAATGGGCAGACTAATTT
>CAIQCE010000089.1 GCA_903870185.1 uncultured Gammaproteobacteria bacterium | reverse complement strand
GCACAATGACCCATCTCGCATTACAACCCATCGATATCTTTTTTTATCCCGGAAAAGATACTATGACTCTTGCATTTCTACTACTCAATAACTTAAAACGACCTAAAATCAAGTTAGTCACGCATGTATTACATGAGATTAATGCCAATCATCAGAGTGACAAATCTAGTTCGGGTAAAATATTAAGACAAAGTATTGACAGAGCAGATGCTGTAGCTGGAAATAGCCAATTTGTTTCCCAAGGGATAAAAGATTATTTTTCAAAAGATGCCTACACCATTTATGACCCAATTGATCAACGTCACTTCTACTCTGAGCCGAAAAAATCACAAAACTTTTCCGCCCTTTATGCGGGTTCATTTCAAGAACGAAAAAGACCTTGGATGGTTATTGAAGCAGCTCAACGTCATCCTAATATAAAATTTGATCTAGTGGGCAAGGGGCCTCTAGAGGATTCTTGCAAGGCTTTAGCCACCCAACTTAATTGTAAAAATGTAGAATTTCATGGTCATGTAACGCCAGCAGAATTAGGAAAATTAATGAGAGCCTCTGATATTTTCTTATTTCCCAGTATTTTTGAAGGTTTGCCACAGGTGCTTGGCCAGGCCGCCGCCTGCGGGCTACCTGTGGTCGCTATGGCATGCTACAAGCCCGATACTGTAGACCATAATTCAACTGGTTTCTTGGCTCAAAATGATGAGGAATTTTGCAGCTATTTTGACTTACTCTGCAACGATACCAACTTAAGAACTCAATTTTCAAAACAGGCCATTATACATACAAAGAAATTTAGCACTCAAGAAGCTGCAAATAACTGGTCTAATATTTTCCTCGACCTAATGAACAAAGAAAAATAAATTAATCATAAATCGACTACATCAGCCAAAGTCCCCATAGCAGCGACTCTACCTTTATTCAACTTATAAACTAAGTCACAGTGCTCAACCGTAGATAATCGATGAGCAATTACAATTAAAGTCTTATTACCCTTAAGTTGTTTAATCGAGTTAATGACTTCATTTTCCGTATCAGTATCTAGAGACGAGGTAGCCTCATCCATAATAATGATATCTCGCTCATGATAAAAGGCTCTGGCCAAAGCAACTCGTTGTCGCTGCCCACCCGATAATCTCACACCATTTTCACCAATCATCGTTTCTAACCCTTCCGCCAATTGCTCAACAACCTCAGACAGACGGGCCATTTGAATTGCCTTTATTAATTCCAGCTCATTAATTTCATCATCTTTTTCCCCAAAGGCGATATTTCGCCTAAGCGTATCGTCTAAAAGAAAAATAGCTTGGGGTATATACGCAAAATTATTAAGCCAAGCACGATCATTTAAAATAGGTTTTTCATCTACTAAAATCTGACCTTTTTCAGGCTTTATGAGGCCTAAGATAAGATTAATCAACGTGCTTTTTCCCGCGCCAGAAGGTCCAATAATACCTATTGATTGGCCTTTCTGGAGTTTGAAATTAATTCCGCCTAAAGTAGGCCTGCCTGCATCAGGATAAGAAAACTGCACATTTTTTAATTCTACATTCTTAAAATATAACTTTTGACTTGGTTCATTCTCTGACTGTGCATTGTTAGCCGGTAATTTATCAGTTGAAAGTTGATCCAGCTCATAAAGCTCAGCATAAACTGCATCCATATG
>CAIQCE010000088.1 GCA_903870185.1 uncultured Gammaproteobacteria bacterium | reverse complement strand
TGGCGCACGCGACTGCACAGCAATCAACGTTTCGCCTTTGTCTAACAAGTCGCGATAATCGGCAATCATTTTTTTATGATCAGCATCAGATACAACATTGGCTTTAATTAATTGATCCGCATACTGTTGCATCGAGCTTGCGCGTGCTTTAATGATTTGATACATGAGTGGTTGCGTTGCACGTGGCTCATCCACTTCTTGATGACCATGCCGACGATAGCCGACTAAATCAATCACCACATCTTTATGAAACTGTGCTCGATAATCCATCGCTAATCGCATCGCTTTAATAGCGGCCTCAGGATCATTGCCATTCACATGAATGATGGGAGCATCGATCATCTTCGCAGGTGAAGAACAATAACGAGCACTTCGTGCATCACGAACATCGCTCGTTGTAAAACCCACTTGGTTATTTATAACGATATGGATGGAGCCACCCACATTATACCCACGCGCCTGAGACATATTCAGCGTTTCCATCACGACACCTTGGCCTGTGAAAGCAGCATCACCATGAATCATGACAGCTAATGCATGAGCATGTTCAGTAGACCTAGCTAAATCTTGTCGAGCTCTGACTGAACCCATTACTACAGGTGAAATAAATTCCAAATGCGAGGGATTATAGGCGAGTGAAAGATGAACGGGGCCACCCTGAGTTTGTATATCCGATGAAAAGCCCAAATGATATTTCACATCACCTGAAGTCAAGCCATAATCTTTAGTACCTTCAAATTCTTGGAATAATTCTCGAGAAGATTTACCCATCACATTGATCAAAACATTAAGTCGGCCGCGATGAGCCATCCCAACAATTACTTCTTTTAATCCCTGTCTTCCCGCTTGCTCATTTAGTTCGTTGAGCATAGGGATTAAACTATCACCACCTTGCAATGAAAAACGCTTTTGTCCCACATATTTCACATCGAGGTAATGCTCTAATTCTTCAGCTGCTATTAATCGCTGCAAAAGATGAGTGCGCTCTTCTTTACTAAATTGAAACGAAGGTAATTCATGCTCTACTTTTGCTTTAAACCATTTTTGCTCCACTTCACTTTCAATATAGGCATATTCAAAACCTATACTAGAGCAATAAATATTTTTCAAAGTATCGACAATTTCTTTTAAGCTAGCTTCAGACTTAGCTGAAATGCCTCGGGTTAAGTAATTCTGACTGAGATTTTGCTGACTTAAGCCATGGTGAGACAATTCTAAACGAGGTTCCACTGCTCTAGATAAAGCCAAAGGATCTAATTGAGCTTCAATATGCCCGTAGTATCGATAAGCTTCTATTAAACTATCGACTCGCTCCTGCAGAGCAGATACTTCGATAGAAACACTCGCTGATTTTGGAAGTTGAGCTTCTTTTCGAAGTTTTTCCAAAATCATTTCATGTGAAATATCTTGGGATTTATTATTTCCAATGCTAGGCAAAGATTTAAAAAAGTTTTGCCATTCAGAACTCACTGAATACGGATCGGCCAGATAAGCGTCGTACACTTCCTCTAAATAGGCCGCATTTCCGCCAGAAAGATAAGAGCTTAATTCAAGTTCAGCTAAGGTTTTATTTTGCATGAATCACACACCGTTTAAATAAAAAAATCCATTTTAAATTTATACTGAATCACTCAGCATTTCTCTTCGAATTTCAGCAATAGCTTTTGCTGGATTCAATCCCTTGGGACAAACCGTTGCACAATTCATAATCGTTCGACAACGAAAAACACTGAATGGATCTTTTAATTTTTCCAATCGTTGTTTAGTTTCAGAATCCCGACTATCGGCAATAAAACGATAGGCCGTCAACAATCCAGCAGGGCCAATAAATTTTTCAGGATTCCACCAATAAGAAGGACAAGAGCTGGTGCAGCAAGCACACAAAATACATTCATATAATCCGTCTAATTTAGCACGCTGCTCTGGAGACTGAAGACGCTCTTGAGCCGGTGGGATTTCAGTGTTTTGTAAAAAAGGTTCTACTCGTCGATATTGTTTATAAAACTCAGTCATGTCGACCACTAAGTCACGAATCACAGGGAACCCTGGGAGCGGTCGAAGCACAATTCGATCTGGTAAATTACGGATTTGAGTAATACAAGCTAATCCATTGGTTCCATTAATATTCAGGCCATCCGACCCACAAACACCTTCACCACAAGAGCGACGGAAACCTAAGGTAGGATCTTGTTCTTTCAAAGCTTCCAACACATTCAGCAACATCTTACCGTTGACTTTAGCAGTATCAATTTGAAAATCCTGCATCTTGGGTTTCCCATCCAATTCAGGCTGGTAACGATAGATCGATAATTTCAATATGCGAGACATAGTCTTTACTCTCTTTCTGCTTGAAGTGGAATGGGATCCATTTCTTTAGGTTGTAAATTAACGGGACGGAAAGCTAATCGTCCATCTTCAAAATAAATAGAATGCTTCAACCATTCCTGATCATTTCGCTCTGTAAAATCATAACGAGAATGTGCGCCTCGACTTTCTGTTCGCTTATCCGCTAGAGTCGCTGTCGCAATGGCTATCGCCATTAAATTATCGAGCTCCAGGGCTTCAATTCGAGCGGTATTAAAGACTTGAGAATGATCAGCCAATCGAGCATGCTGTAAACGCTCTTGTAATACTTTTAATTTGACCAAGCCTTCTGACATATGCTCAGCATCACGAAACACTCCGAAACAGGTCTGCATAATTTCTTTCAT
>CAIQCE010000087.1 GCA_903870185.1 uncultured Gammaproteobacteria bacterium | reverse complement strand
CCACTTTTAAAAGCCCTAGAGATGCATCCTTTGGGGCAACAGCCAATATTGGTGCGCGTCTTTTAACCATATTAGCACTTTGTTCCATACTGTTATTCGGGATACTTAATCTCGCAGAGGCAATTTCAGAATTATTGGGCTTCAAATTAATCCATGGGCTTAATATTGAATCAATGATCTTAGGTGGTGTTTTAGTGGTGATCTTTGGCCATCAAAAATGTGGGATCAAAATTTGCCAAGCATTCTTAAAACGAGGATGGTCTTTAGCAGTAATATGGATAGGAGTGATAGTCGCAATTACAGCCGTGATGGTTTTTGCGAGTTCTTTGGTAAAAGATATCTCTTGGCATATTACTACGCTGCCAGAATGGCTCACCCGTGGAGTTGATTTAAATCTCATGTTTGAACTTTGGTTGGCTTTAGTTTTAGTCTCTGCAGTCCCTGGGATGGGGGTTTATTTAGCTTATATCTCTAGAGGCTATAAAATTCGTGATTTAATTTTAGCTACGATGGCATTGCCATTGATCTTGATTATCACTCTTAGCCTTCACCCCTTGAAGGCCTCGGATCTTTTATTGATTCAAGGTATGGGATGGGCCATTTTACCTGTGCTCGCTACCATCTTGATTCTATGGGCAGTGGCAGGTAATAAATCTCGAATAGGATTATTGATGGAAGTTTATTTGGCTGGGGACGATCAAATCAAAGCCCGTGGCCAGTCTATCTTTATGAAGAACATGATTCAAATTACTTTAGGGATTCTTTACTTCTATCTGCCTGGAGGAGTCTTATTCTTAACTTTAATCGCCACTATGTATAATTGGCCTTATATCGTTTATTTACTTTTCGTAGCATTAAGCATGGTTTTATTGATTAAAGAAAGGAAATCTTAATTTAAGTAAGATTGCAAATTCAAAGGGCTACCTTATACTAGGATGATGCCAATCGTTATAACGAGTGAGGTTAGAGTAAATGGGATTGAAGGATTCAGTATCACGCAAGGTTAAATCTAATTTCGATCTTAGATCCTGGGTAGGGGAAGATAATATTCGTAAATCTGCCTACGCCATTCGAGATATGTATAAGGACCTCTATCCCAAAACAGCTGAAGCTAAGACTGCGTCCACTGAAACTTTTGAAGAATGCATGCATCGTTATGGAATCACTGAAGAAGGTTTAGTAAAGCGTATGGGGACAATGCTCCTGATGTTGAAGGTATATGGTGCACTGGCTGCATTATTATTTTTTTATATTATATTTTTGTTTATGGATGGAAAAGTCGGAACAGGGATCTTCGCTTGTATATTATTGGTGGTCCTGGGTTCCTTTATGTTCAAAGAACATTTTAATTATTTTCAAATGAAACAGCGTCGATTAGGCTGTACTTTTAATGATTGGCTGAAGTTCTTGGCAGGGAGAAAATAACCGTGAAGCGTTTATTAAGTCTATTAGTCAGTTTATTTTATTCCGGCCTGAGCTGGGCTGATGCTATTAACATCACTAATCCAAATGAAGCGACGGATCTCTCCATCGGTTATTTAGGTCAAATCTTTGGAACAGTAGGCAATGTATTGCATGGATCCTCGGGAGATATGCTAGGCCAGATGTTCTATAAATTTAATCAAGGGATCTTTGTTGTTGCGGGTAGTCTTTTAGCTTATACCACGGTCACGATGGTACTTAAGGGCGCAACCGAAGGCTCTATGTTTGGGCAAGGTAAAGGCACTAATTGGATTACCATTCTCAGAATCCCAGTCGGTATGGCGTTATTAATTCCAATTCCTACCACCGGTTATGAAGCCTATCAATCTCTCGTTATGTCGGTGGTCATTCAAGGGGTGAATTTAGCGGATTCTACTTGGAGTTGGGCGTTGGGCTATTTAAATAATGGTGGGGTGATGTATTTGCCTCCTAGTACCGCTCGAGCCATTGGTATGAAAAACAAAGAGCCGCTGGAGAATTTGGCTAAGGCAACTTTAGCCAGTATGACATGTATGGAGCTTAGTAATATAGCGAACTATGTTTCTCCTTATAACAACAATCCCGACAGTAGTGCTCAGCCTCAGCCACGCTATGCCTTCCAGATTGATAATGCTGGTTACAACTTTATGTTTCCGGGGCTAGGTAATACTCCGGGTGAGGATGTCACCATTAACACTGCGAGCTGCGGTGGTATTAATTGGGATGTTGGAACGGTTTGTTCTCAACCAAAACAGAGTGATCCCAATGGACCCACTGTTTGTTCCATGTCACAAGCCGCCTCTCAGCAAGTGATTTTTGATGTGCAGAGCGTTGCTAAAACCGCTGCATGTAATATAGCACTGAGCACTACAGGTTATTGTGAGGGTCAAGAGGCCCAGTCTTATGGAGATCTAATTAAGGTGGCAGCATCTGCTATTGTCAATGGTATGGTGGATTATCAAAATCTAATGATGCCGGTGATCAATATGAAGCAGCAAGATGCTGTCGCCAGTTATAAGAAATTTATTAAAAATGCTCAGATGCAAGGTTGGATCATGGCAGGCCGATATTATTGGGATATCGCCATGCTGAATGATGAATATGCGGGTATTACCTCGGGAGAATTACCCACCCCAAAGACTACCCCAATCCCATCAACGACCACTGATGCCAATCCTAATGTTAATTCAGCCATGAAAAAATTTATGGATGACACAACTGGTTCAGGTAATCCTTGCACAGGCATTTACCTTTCTGACCAAGTTAACTGTTTGTTTGATCAATATTTTAATACACAAAATTCTGCTCAGAATAGGCAACAGAATTATCAGGGCCCTAGTTTGGGCGGGCTGCAGGCTGTTTTAACAGGATTCCTGGGTCCATTGGCAAGCTTGTTATTATTATTCAGTACGCTGAATGTTAATCCTATATTATTTATTCACAATCTAGGGCTGTCCTTATTAGGGTTGGCAGGTAGTCTTTGGGTGGGAACCGCTATAACCTTATTCGGCCTTTATGTAGCCGCCTACTTTTGCTCAGGGCAGTTGCCGTTTGGTCAGGCAATCGCAGGGGTGATGGATTGGCTTAAGCCCATCTTGATGGCCATCGTTACGGCGCTATTTAGTACCGGCTTAATCTTGGCTTATTATGTGCCCCTCTATCCCTATATTATTTACACGTTTGCGAGTATTGGTTGGTTTATCACCGTGATAGAGGCAATGGTCGCAGCACCCTTAGTGTGTCTCGGCTTTACTCACCCAGAAGGTCATGATTTCTTGGGTCGAGCGGAACAAGGCTTGATGCTATTGCTGAGCGTGTTCTTGCGACCTGTTTTATTAGTCATTGGGTTAATCTCTGCCATGATCTTATCTTACGTCGCTTTATTGTTACTCAATACAGGCTATGTGGGTGTGATTGTCAGCCTCTATGGAAATCCTAATTATGACGGTACCGCTAACGGTTCCTTGTTGGGGAATGCTACCGAGATCGGTAGAGTGCAGGCGCTACAAGGATTCCAATCGTGGGGCTTGGCTGGTGCAGGTGGTTCAATTCTTATGGCCATCGTAGTGGGCCCGACTTTATTGATGATCTTCACCATGATGGTTTATATGATTATTCAGCAATGCTTTAGTTTAATCCATGTATTGCCTGAGAATATTATGGATTGGATTGGTGCACCAAAAGCTCAAACTCATATTGGCCAGATGGCACAACAGATGGAAGCTTCAGCGGGTAAATTTGGAGATACTGCTGGTGGAATAGGAAAGCAATCTATGGATACCGGAAGGGGTGCATTGGGTCAAAAAATTGAGTCAGATGCGAAGACTAAGCAGGCAGGAGAAGATCGAGCCGCTAGTGCACAGGCTAATGCCGATGCGATGAAGGGGGGCGATGGCACTAGTGGAACGAGTAAAGGCAGTGGCGGCGGTGGTGGTGGTGGCGGTGGCGGAGCTCCTGGTGGTGGTGGCGGCGGTGGCGGAGCTCCTGGTGGTGGTGGCGGCGGTGGCGGTGGCGCTGGCGCTGGCGCTGGCCCCGGCACTGTTTAATAGTCGTTCTCAAGATCTTTGTGTCTTGAGAGCGGCATTTTCAATGATTTTGGTGTATGCTTGAAACCCGAGTATACATAATACAAGGACCTCGAGAATGCCTGATTTTAGTCACGAAGCTGTTCATCAATTTTGGCGAGATTATCAAGACCCCACTATCTACCGCGTTATCAGTTTTATGGAGGGTGTAGAAGATTGGACAGTAGATGGAGATCCTAAACTGGAGTCTGCTCTACAACAACTGGGTGAAGCCTTAGAAGATATCGGTAATATCGATCTTCAAGAAGAAGATTCTATGATTCTACTGGGAGCCACTATTAAATCAGGTCGGTGTTTACGAATCCTAATGTGTTTAGATACCGCCTATCCCGGCGCAGCTGCAAAGATTTTAATGCATGCGGAAGAAAATACACAATACGATGAAGATACCGCTGGAATTTTTTTAAGACGAAATATTGTATTTGAGCGCTTGCGCTTATTAAGTCGAGTATTTGCAACGGATAGGCTTAAAATTGTCATTAAAGCCTTGGAGGAAGGCGACTATGAATAAATATGGAAAGGCCATATTGAGTATGGCTGTTTTGTTTTCTATTCATAGTCTGAGTTTGGCTGATCTAAGCCCTAGTGACTGTTCAAGTTTGGTAAGCGCAAAACCTGGTTCAACTGATTGCAAGAAAAGTGCTGATACGATTCGTCTTTGTATTCAAAATAATATGGCTGCCCAGCTCGTTGGTGATCCTTCGTCCCCCATTCCCGATCAATTTCTAGCAATCAGTAGGGCTTCTCAGGCTTTAGCAAAACTAGATTTTCACTGTCAGTATTTACTAAGAGCTGGAGATAAAGCCCCTTCGAGTGGCAGCCCTTCAGCAGCTGAAGCCCAGTCAGCTCAATTGGAAACGATACAATCTGCTGAACCACCCCCAGCCCCACAGAAGAGTGATTCCGGTAATTCATTGATCAACTGGTTTTAATAAGCAAGGACAAAAGAATGAAGCAACTTAAGAATAAATCTCGATTATGCATTTTAGCCGCTATAGGAGCTGTAATCTCAGCGCCTATTTATGCAACTGCGCCCGTGCTTGTCAATAATAATCAAGATGGATCTGGAGGGGTCGTTCAAGCTATTGAAAAGTTAGCCGCTCAAGTCAAAGCATTAGCAATGGCTGGAGCAGATACTGTTAGTGATGCTGTTTATCAGTTTGACCAAAATTTACCGGGGATAGTGCAGGCTAATACAGCTAATAGTAAGTTAATGGCATCGGTTGAAACAGCTGCTACTGCTCAGACCTTATCGGAGATACATGATCATCTATCAGAATTTCCTCAACAATTAGTCCCACCTAAACCTGATAATGATTCTAACCCCGATACAAAATTGCAACAAATGACAGTTGATATACCTGCGAGTGATACATTATATCTGCCATCGCAAAGAGTTCAAGTATTTATGCCTTCTCGACGACCTCCACCTAGCCGTGATGATTATTTCAGTATAGATTCTATTATTGGTCCTGTTGCTTATACCAGTGATCAAGTTCTTGCTGCACAATCCTATATCAAATTTATCACTCAGGCTTATATGCCAATGGGTTCTTCGATTGATTTTAAACAATTATCAGGAATGTCACCCAAGGGCTTTGAAAATTTTCAAAGAATCAGCATAGTTTATCAAACTTACCAAGCCTCTGTGCGATCTTATATGGCTTTGAGCTCAATATCGCTTAGTAATTTTAATAGTTTAATAGCGGAAAGGACGGTTCAAACAGGCCTTGGAGCGAGTGCGGGTTTGACAGCACCTTCAAGTGACGGTTCCTTGCAACCTGTAGCAGATGCAAGTCCATTGCAAGTTGAGAATTTTGTCGCTAATCGTCGGATTTCCAGTGTGCCTTGGTATCAAAGTATGGCGGCTGCTTCTCCTGCAACCGTTCAACGGGAAACTTTATTTGTCTTAGCTGAAATTGAAAGTCAATTGCAGCAGTTGCATATGGACAATGAAAGGGCATTAGTGAGCCTTTCAGCCTTGAATATTTCGAATGCATTGTCTATAAAAACGACTGTGCAGACACAGGAGCAAAGTGTTAATTCTGCTATTAAGGTAGCGGTGCAAAGTGATGCGGCTTCGTCTAATGCCAGTTCAGCTGATACGAATACTAATAATATTGATACTTCTAATGTCAATGAGGCGGATATTAACAATGCCAAAGCGGCCGATATTAACAAAGCCAGTGTTGATAAGTATAAGACCAATACTCAAAGTCCGTAGCTTTAAAGCTTTGACAATGAGGTGTTGTTGAAAATATAATATCCAGATCCCCTCTCCCTTAGGGAGAGGAAGTTAATAAGCGATTTCAATAAATACTTTTAAGATTGTTTTAATATTCGGATGCTAGAGTTAGACTTAACTATCCGAACAAGGTTTAAAAATATGAGCACAAACACATTATTTAATTTCAATCCTTCTTCTGACGATGCTCAGGATACTGATAGTCTTGCAGGGCCTCGTTTGCATAGAATGGCTGATGCGTTCATGTCTATGATAAATCCTGTCATTAAGGGCCAGTTAGAGCTCAATCGACCAAAACCAGCTGTTGTTTTGTCCTTGGACACATCTGAGGAACCTGTAGGAAGCTTTAGCTCATCTTATGGGCGTCGATTTTTCTAGAAATCCTCTCAAAAACACTCTTTAAGATATTCTTAATATACTGTCCTAGCGCACATTTGAAAAAAATGTGCTATTTTTATCCGATGGATTATTATTGTTAATCAATTCCCTCTGTTATTTTTGGATGGGATTTTAATAGATCAAGAATAAAAGAGTCCTCGTTTCTTTAGCTAAATGGAGTTAGTCAGCTATATGAATATGAATTTTGATGCCACTACCCGCGTAAAATCAGCGGACGAAGACAATAAACGTAAACTGCTTGAGTCCTTTGAGTCTGAAAATCAGCAATTAAAGGTATTGTTAGATCAATTCTACACGCAGCCCAATCGAACTGAACAAAATTACGCTGAAATCAATGAGGCCATTCTAAAGGCCATCGATAAACTTTTGGGGGCAGGGGATTGGGAAGGGTCATTATTTCTTCGAAATGCCGCAAAGCCTTTGAAACAAGCCCGGGATGAAATCGTAAAACTTCAACAAAAGATGGGAGCAGTAACCGATAACATTCGTTATGAACAGCCCGAAATTACAGATGATATGCAGGTTGTATTTGTTTCTATTTACCAAAGCGGTGGTTACGATCTAGCGCAATGGGAGAAACAATTGGCTTCTTTGGCGAATTATACTCAGGGAAGACCCGTTTATGTTTCTGAGGATGAGGTAAATCGCGCAATTCGTGCTAAACTTGTACCCAATGCCGAGGCTTATATTAAAGTTGCAATTAAAAAGTCTCGTATATTGACAGGCTTAAAGCCAGCTTATGATCGTTTACACCAGCCGTTGTTGACTTTGGCAGAGGGAGCTGTAATACCTAGAAACATTTTAGAATTTGTTCATGTGGGTAAGCATTATTTATTTGTAGGTGGGCGATTAATTGCTCAATAGAGTTAGTAATAACCCTGACCTTAAAGAATATGCAAAAATGGTTTATTAAAAACGGTGATATAAATGCGTCAAAATCAGTCTAATCCTACCGATGGAACAACCAATTTCTTTTGGGCGTTAGTGATCCTTATTGGGATCGGCATGATCACTTGGTGGATGCAGAAGGCTTTAATAGTCAAATGGGTGTTTTATATTCGTTTTTATGAAGTCATAGGAATGCTCCATATGATTTCATGGATCAACTATGTTCTTACTTTCTTCAACCTCCCTCCTGCTAATACATTAAGCTTACACGATGCACTAGTTTACATTACCAGCTCTCATTCATCAGAAGTCACTTTCGAGCAATTAAGTAATATGAGTTCACAAGTCGGTAAGTGGTGGTGCTACCCTTTTGCATTTCTAAGTTGTCTTATGGGTATTGCGCTTTATATCAGAGGTGATTCAGGTTATAGGCGTACTTATAACATGAAAACTTTTAAGGAATTAGAGCATAAGAATTGGCTACAGATTACACCGGTCTTGAAAATTGACTTAGTGAAGCAGGATATTGATAAGGGCCCGTGGGCAATGGCAAGATTGCCCTTGGACTATTGTAAAGATCACAATTTGGTTCGCGTGGAGACTGTACAAAATAAGCTCGTTTGGCTTTTAAATCCAGGCCCTGCGCAGCGAGCTTTTGTATTGCAGTTAGGTCCTTTGTGGCGTGGATTAAATTCGTTACCCGTACATATCCAGGCTTTGATGGTTATTTTTCTCGCTTGCGGCTTGAGGGAACGTGAAGTAGCCGATCGATTTCTGATCCAAGTTGCGGGTTCCTCTGGCTCTGGGAAATTAGATTTTAGTGGGGTGAAGGAGCAGCTTTATAAATATCAAAATTGTCGGATATTGGCTTGGGTGATTCCGCGGCATGCTTATGTGGGAACCATTATGGCGACTCTATTGGAGATTGCACGTAGTGATGGAGTGTTAGCTAATGCTGAATTTTTATGGTTGAAGCCTTTGGATCGGCGGCTTTGGTATATATTGAATTCTGTAGGTCGACAAACAGCAGTGATTGAGGTGGCTGGTTTATTTGCTCATTGGTTGGCAGAGAAAAAATTGGGTTGTGCTTTACGAGTTCCGATTGTGAAAGAAGCGATTACAGGTCTTGAGACTGAAATCAAAGATACACTTTACATACGAGAAGAGGATTCATGGCGTACGTCCAGCGCGGCTTAAATTCTAATCAAGAGCAGAATCAACAACGGATCTTTCGTGATACACGGCCGATAGGTCAACGCGTCGTCGATTTCTTTAAAAAGCCTGAGGCAGTCGCCGCTGGGTTGGTCTGCGTTGGTATTACGGGTGTTCTGCTGCCGGCTGCAAGCGATATCTATTTCTTAATCAGCATTGGTAGTTTTATATACAGCGCCTGTCAAAAAAACACTTTGCCTTTTAGGATGCCAATGCGTTCCGGTAAGTTGGATCATGATGATGTCAGGCCTGGCACAACCAAAGCGAGTAAAGCTAGAGGTATTTACTTCCTCGGTAATGAAAAAAATAATGGGGATGAGTTATGGTTTGCTAATGAGGACATGAGAACTCACGTCCTGATTTTTGGCTCAACCGGTAGTGGTAAAACAGAATTTCTAGTGTCTTTGTCCTACAATGCCTTGATGCAATCTAGCGGATTTATCTATGTGGATGGTAAAGGCGATAACTCACTTTATGCCAAGATTTTCTCCATGGTGCGTTCCATGGGCCGTGATGATGATATGTTACTGATCAACTTTATGACGGGTGCCAAAGATATTATTGGCCCTCAAGAAAAACGTTTGTCTAATACATTGAATCCTTTTAACAGTGGTTCTTCCAGTATGTTGACTCAGTTAGTCGTGAGTATGATGGATTCCGCTTCCGGCTCTTCTGATGGAGATATGTGGAAAGGTCGTGCGATCGCATTCGTAGAAGCATTGATGAAAATATTAGTGGCGATGCGAGATGCAGGTAATATTTTGTTGGATGCCAATACGATTCGTAACTATTTCCATTTAAATCGACTCGAAGCAATGGTGGTTGATAAGGCATTTATACGCGATGGACAAGATACCATTAGTTTAGAAGGACTGCCTGAAACAGTTGGCGAGCCTATTAAGAACTATTTGTCGACTCTCCCTGGTTATAATATGGAGAAAAAAGGTAAGCAGGTTTCTCAAGTATTAGAGCAGCATGGTTTTATTACGATGCAGTTAACTCGGGTATTTACTTCTTTAGCCGATACCTATGGTCACATTATGCGTACTCCCTTGGCAGAAGTGGATCTTAAAGACGTTGTTTTAAATCGACGAATATTGGTTGTATTATTGCCAGCCTTAGAAAAATCTCCTGAGGAATTATCGAACCTAGGTAAAGTTATTATTGCCACTTTAAAAGCGATGATGGCTTCTGGTTTAGGTAATGCCGTTGAAGGTTCATATGCCGATTTGATTCAAAGTAAACCTACTAATTCTAAAACCCCCTACCTTTGTGTGTTAGATGAATATGGTTATTATGCAGTGAAGGGCTTTGCAGTGGTGCCAGCACAGGCCCGTTCGTTGGGTTTCTCAGTGGTGTTTGCAGGACAAGATTTACCAGCCTTCCAAAAAGCGTCTAAAGAAGAGGCTGCTTCTATTGGTGCGAATACGAATATTAAGATTTGTATGAAGCTTGAAGATCCTATTGATACTTGGGACTTTTTCATGAAGTCTGCAGGTGAATCCTACGTTTCTCAAGTCGAGAGTTTTCAAGTGGATACTGGAAGTTTGACCGGTAATTATGCGGATTCTAAATCAGCTAAGCTAGAAAAACGTGCTAGAATCGATTTGCTTGATTTGAAGGAGCAGCGAGAAGGTGAGGCGCATATCTTATTTAAATCTAAAATTGTTCGAGCTCGGGTATTTTATACCAACCCTCAGCCTGTAAAAACTTTACGGTTGAATCACTTTATTAAAGTTGAAAAACCACAAGATGCGGATGTCATCAAAATGGTTAACAGCTTTAGTCGGTTTGAAAAAACGGTTAATTCCAAGGCAGCATTATTCGGTGCCCCTATGGAAGAGGATGATATTTCAACTTTAATTACCTCTATTCATCAGCAACCTCAACAAAATTTCATCGATAATTCAATTTTAGCTTTGCAAGCTCAGCAGCAAAGTTTTGTACATACTGATTTTCAAGAAACTGTTGAAGAGTATCCCGCTGAAGGTTTTGATCATTTAGATATATTCTTGCCGATGAATTTTAATGAGCATTTGCAGACAGTCGTTATCACCGATGACATAGTGACTTTCAGAAAATCGCTCTTGAATCGATCAGAAGTTCGTGATCAGATTGAATATTTGCAGCGTCTATGTGGCAAAACAAGCCAGCAAGCTGTTAATATCGCTCTGGAAGTCGTGACGGATATGCAAAAGGGGACTTTTTATCCACCTGAAGTGAAGCCTGGCATAGATGCTGAGGAGTTATCACATCGAGTGGAACGATTGATTGAAGCGATTCAAATTAAGAAAGAACAGGCTGCTGCTAGTCCTGATTCGGCTGAGTAAATTGACTCTTAGTAGGGATGATGAGAGAAATATGATAATTCTTCAAAAACAGCGTTATTCTTTCTATTTTTTATTTAAGCCTATCATGGTGCTTTTTTTAGCCTCACTATTAGCTGCTTGTGCCCCTAAAACTCCATTAACGGCTCAGCAAACGCTGATTGAGGAGTTGCATAATCTTAGAGTTGAAGTCGTTACAGTGGGTGAAACCGTTACGATTGCTTTGCCTAGTGATGCCTTATTCAAAGATGATTCTGCCAATCCAACATCCTATTTATCAACCAGCTTAGAGAAGCTGGCGGCACTATTAAGAACTTATCGATTAACTTCAGTTAAAGTAGATGCCTATAGCAACTGGCCTGTGCCCAATGTGAAAGCCTTAAGTCAGAAGCAGGCTGAAGTGGTGAGTGAAACCCTTTGGAATTATGGAATCGATACTCGATTATTGACGGCTAAAGGTTGGGGTAGTGGTTATCCTGTAGTCAAACGAGAAAGTTTTGGTAGTTCATCATCCAATCGAAGAATAGTGATTAGTTTTCGTTACTATCCTGCTGTCAGTTATTATGATTAAGGATAATTAGGATTTTATTTGCTACACTTGGCGATTAATTGAATAAAATAACCCATATGTGAGGGGTTTGAATGGCGACTGAAAGAAGCATGGCTAATTTACAGCGTAATAACTTCTATCGGAATAATTACCGACGGGTGTTAGTAGCGCTATTAGGCCTATCTTTAATAGCCTTTTGTTTAGCGGCTGTTTTGACTTATATGAATTTTATTCGTCCCCAGCCTAGTTACTATGCGACCATGGCCAATGGGCGAATTATTGAAATGCAATCTTTGAGTGAGCCTACAGTCACTTCGAATTATGTTACTCAGTGGGCGAGCTTTGCAGCGCGAGTGGCTTATAATTTAGACTTTGTTAATTATCAATCTCAGCTGAATGCCGCTTCAGTGTATTTTACAGACGGTGGTTGGCAAGCTTTTACGAATGCCATGAATTCAGCCGGTGTAATGAATTCTTTGCAAACGAATAAATTGATCTTGTCTGCGGTAGTAGTAAGCCCGCCTATCGTTGTGGATAGGTTAATTATTAATGGCCGATATACTTGGAATGTTCAGCTTCCAATGTTGGTGACCTATACTAGTGCAAGTGAAAACCGAAAACAGAATTTAATTGTAAGCATGTCTATTCAACGAGTCTCGAGTTTGGATACGGCGCAAGGGATTCAAATTAATAATTTTAGCGTATCTAGTCCCATGTAAGGGAATGAGGTTTAGGGAAAAATGGATCAAAGCGAAAATCAAAATCAAGTTAGTGGTGAGACACTCGTACCGAGCCCTGCAGAGCTTGAATCAAAATCCAGCTCTAATGGGTTAGAATTGATTTTATTGAGAAATGATTTTTATCGAGACAATTATCGTCGAGCAGTATTAGCATTTTTATTAATGTTTATAGTCGATTGTGCATTGAGCACAGCCATTATTTATCAATGGATGAATCCTCCAGCTTCTCAATATTTTGCGGCAGCAGATGATGGACGTATCATTAATATCCACCCTTTGAGCGACCCTGCTGTTTCAAATGAATTTTTATTACAATGGACATCAACTGCTGTTCAAAGAACTTTTGCTTTGGATTATGTGCATTGGCGAGAGCAGCTACAGTCTGTTTCTGATTTCTTTACTCCAGATGGATGGAAATGGTTTATTAATGCGTTACAGGGTACCAATAATTTGAAAACTTTGGTTCAATTGCAGATGGTTTCTGGGGCTACAATCACAGGGGCTCCACAGATTTTGGAGCATGCCATCATTGGAGGTCGTTACGCATGGAAGATTTCAGTTCCGATACTGATTACCTATTCGAGTACTCAAAAGACTTTCAATATTCCGGCAACTGTCACTGTAGTAGTGGTTCGTATGCCGATTACACAAGCGCCAGATCGGATTGCCATTAATAACTTTATTGTGGACACAGGCGGATCTGCTGGTATTAATCAGAGATAATGATTAGGATTAAGTGATAAAAATGGTGAATGACGACATGAAGTTGATCAAAAAAATTAAAATGGGTGGTTTTGCTTTGTGCTTAAGTCTTTTGCCTACTTATATCTGGGCAGATAATGATGGGGTATTGGACAGCGCTTTTTCCGCAAACTCAGCTCAAGTCAATTTGAATTCACAACTCAATGCTAATTTGCCTGCAACACAAAATCCCAGGATGGCGAGTGTTCCTTCCATTCCTCAGTCTCAGCCATCGATACCTCAACCGGATCGTATTCGCCCATCAGTGGGCAATGCAGTTCCTGATAATTTGCT
The DNA here is from genome assembly GCA_903870185.1 of uncultured Gammaproteobacteria bacterium. GTDB lineage: Bacteria > Pseudomonadota > Gammaproteobacteria > Coxiellales > Coxiellaceae > CAIQCE01. The sequence continues at coordinate 11,673 of CAIQCE010000087.1, read as the reverse complement.
GCCTGATCCTAATGCATTAGCGCTTGCTCCATCACCCATTATTCCAATGGTGAACCCTGTTGTCCCCAATAGTGCGATTGCTGATCAGGCTTTTTCCAATACGGCTAAAGGATTAATGCCTTTGACCCCAGAGCAAATTCAAACTTTACATTACTTATTTGATCAAAGTCGTAGAGCTTCTGCAGCTTCTCCTACCACTCCACCCAAGCCAACTTCTAGCTCAATCGTAGTCAATTTATCACCTGGGGCAACTCCTCCGACTATTCGTTTAACGGCAGGATTTATTACTTCCTTGGTATTTTTAGATACTACGGGTGCACCTTGGCCAATTTCAGCTTATGACCTTGGAGACCCTAAGGGTTTTAATATCCAATGGAATAAAAAAAGTAATACGTTATTGGTACAGGCATTAAATGAATATAAATCGGGTAACTTAGCGGTGATTTTAAAAGATTTAAATACACCTGTGATGTTGACATTGTTACCAGGCCAACAAGCTGTCGATTATCGGGTGGATTTACGAGTCCCAAGTATGGGTCCAAATGCGATGCCGGCAGTTCAAGATATGCCAGGCACTGGGAATCCGCAGCTATTAAATGTATTGAATAATATTCCTCCGGCTGGAAGTAAAAACTTACAGGTCGAAGGTGGGGAGTGCCAAGGTTGGTTGACTGCAAACGGGCATTTATTTTTACGAACACGATTGACCGTGCTTTCACCAAGCTGGATTTCATCTATGACCAGCGGTGATGGAATGAATGCTTATGAAATACAAAAAACTCCGGTGGTTTTAGCCTCTTCTAGAGGAAAAATGGTACAGCTGACTATTCAAGGATTGTAATTTATGCCAGTAGAAAATTCTAAAGTTCGAGTCATACTCGTATTATTGGTAGCCTTTGTTCTTGTGGGAGGCTCGCTTGCTTTCTGGATGCATCATCGAAAAGGCGGTGTTAGCGGAGGTACTGCTTCGGTTTCATCTGCGCCTTCAATTAAGTCGATTCCGGGAGTGGGAGATCCTTCTGAGCTTTATGTTAAAACTCAGCAGCAACAAAATGCATTACTCGTTAAACAGGCTAAAAGTGAAGGTACCAGTTCTGTTCCAACGATTACCCGTCCTTCGTTTATAGGTAATTTAGAGCAGTTCCAAGGTGCACAAGACGGTTCATGTCCAATGAATGTTAATGGGATTACCGTTGAGCCCACGCCTGGTTCATGTACCGTGGATAATTTAAAATTGGCGAGAGAGTCGGGTGTTCGGGCTCAAGAATTGCGTTGCCAAGCTTGTAGTTGTCCGCCTATGAAAGAAGCCGGCTATACCGCTTCAGATTTGAAGGCAGCAGGTTTTACGGCTAAATCTCTTAGAGATTGTGGATTTACTCTTGCTGACTTAGTAACAGCTGGTTTTGCAGCCGCTGAATTAAAAGATGCTGGATTTAGTGCGAAAGAACTTAAAGCGGCAGGATTTACTGCAGCACAATTAAGAGCAGCGGGTTTTGGTACCGCTGATCTTAAGGCGGCTGGATTTAGTGCTGATGAATTAAAGGCGGCTGGATTTAGTGCGGCTGATTTAAAAGCAGCTGGGTTTAGTGCGAGTGAATTAAAGGCTGCTGGATTCAGCGGCGATGAATTGAAGGTGGCTGGATTTAGTGCAGCCGAATTGAAGGCTGTGAGTTTCAGTGCGGCAGCATTAAAAGATGCCGGTTTTACTGATGATGAATTAAAGGCTGCTGGTGTTAGTGCGCAAGAAATAGCACAACTGAATGCTAAAGCGGCTTGCAGCATTGATAATTTGAAAAAAGCGCGGGCTCAGGGATGGTCTGCGGCAGATTTAGTCAATAAGGGTTGCAGCTTGGCTGCTCTAAAAGCGGCTGGGTTTACAGCTGCAGAATTAAGAGCCGCCGGATTTAGTGCGGCTGATTTGAAAGCAGCTGGATTCAGCGCTGCTGAATTAAAAGCCGCTGGATTTAGCGCGGCCGATCTTAAAAATGCAGGATTCAGCGCGGCCGATCTTAAAAATGCGGGATTTAGTGCGGCTGATCTTAAAAATGCAGGATTCAGTGCATCAGATCTTAAAGATGCGGGATTCAGTGCTTCAGATCTTAAAAATGCAGGTTTTGATGCAGCAGCTTTGAAGGCTGCAGGTTTTAATGCAGCGCAATTAAAAGCCGCTGGTTTCAGTGCGACTGATTTGAAGGGAGCAGGATTTAGTGCAGCTGAATTACAGCAAGCAGGATATAATGCAACGGATCTTAAGAAGGCTGGTTTTACACCTGCTCAGTTATTAGCGGCAGGATATACTTCAGGTGATTTGCTCAGGGCCGGGTTTAATCCGTCACAAATAGGTTTTGGTGCAGGTGGGGCGGGAGCTTGTAGTGTTGAGGCTTTGCAAAAGGCTCGGGCAAGTAAAGTGAATCCTGCTGAATTACGTGCTCAAGGATGCAGTTTAGAATCCATGCGAGCAGCAGGATTCACAGCCGCAGAATTGAAAGCGGCGGGTTTTAGCGCCGAACAACTCAAAGCCGCTGGCTTTAGCGCCAAGCAATTGAAAGATGCAGGGTTCAGCGCAGCTCAATTGAAAGCAGCAGGATTTAATTCAGGTGATCTGAAGGATATTGGATTTAGTGCAGCTCAACTTAAGGCTGCAGCATTTAGTTCCGAAGATTTAAATAATGCCGGGTTTACAAAAGAACACCTTAAAGCCGCTGGCTTCAGTGATGCAGAAGTGAATGGATTGAATAATTCACAGGCTTGTAGCGTCGAGAATATAAAATTAGCTCGAACTCAGGGAGTTACAGCTGCGGATCTTCGCAGTCAAGGCTGTAGTTTAGCTTCACTGAAAGAAGCCGGATTTAGCCAGGGTGAGCTTGGAGCAGCAGGTTTAGGTTCATCAGTGCTTCCTCAGGGCGCTCATGTAGGAAGACCCAATTTTGGAGCCAGTGGAGGTTTGCCTTCTTTTGATCAAAATTCACCTCAGGCTCAATTGGCCCGAATACAAGAGATGCAGGCTCGACAAGCTTCACTTCAGCAACAACAAAATATGGTTCAAACTTTACAGGCACAAATGGCTGGACAGGCTAATCAACTTTTAACAGGCTGGAGTGACAGTTCAAGTCAGGCCTATCAAGAAGCTATTGAGAATTTAGCAGGACCGGGTTCTGTAGGTGGAGCAAGTGGGGCGGCGGCTGGTGGAGCTGACGCAGCTGCGAACGGACCTGTCATTAAAGCAGGAACCATTATGTTCGGGGTCTTGATGACTTCAGTTGATAGTGATGAGGTTTCTCCGATCTTAGCCAGGATTGTCAGTGGACCTTTAACAGGTGCTACGCTCTTAGGGCAATTCACACGAGTGAATAAAGCCTTATTGATTTCGTTTAAAACGATTAACTTAACCAATTACCATAAGACCGTTAACATCAACGCCGTAGCTATTGATCCTAATACGGCAAGAACAGCCGTCAGTGGTTCAGTGAATAATCATTATATGCTGCGTTACGGGACTCTGTTTGCTTCTTCTTTCCTTTCAGGCATAGGTAATGCATTGATGACTTCGGGTAGCACAAGTACTGGAGGCGGGATTTTTGGAAGTACAACGACGCATACAGATCTCAATCCTACACAACAAGTTTTGATTGGTTTAGGTTCCGTTGGCACACAATATGGAACGGTTATGAGTAATAACTTTAATAAACCACCTACTATCAAAATTCAAAGTGGGACGGGAGTGGGCTTGTTATTGATGGGAGATTTAACTTTACCGACGGATTTACAAGTTCAATCATAATAAGATCATTGATTTTTATAATAGAGGGTTATCATGAGCGACGACAATAAGCAATCAGGACAAGAATATCAGTACCCTGAAGGGGAATATATTGTGGATGGAAGTGTTGATCGTTCGCAGCCTCAAAATCAAGGGCTTCCTCCCAAAATGGGAATGGGGCTTTTGGTTGATATATGGAACAATAATAAGCGGGTGATGATTATTACCCTATTAGCCTCTTTAATCGCGATGATCTTTAAGTTTGTGAGTGCTCATAAGAGCGCTCCCTCCCCAACTGATAAGGTTCCAAGTTCGCCAGCTATTGTTCAACCAGCTGTAGAAACACAACCTTCGGTTTCTCCAGCTCCTGAAGATTTACGTGAGGATCTAATAAATCTAAACGATAGAACTGCCGCTCAAGATAAAGAAATGATTGGTCAATTGCGATCAGAAGTAGATCAATTAAAATCTAGTATTGATAATTTGAACAATGGCCAAGCTGAGTTGGGCAATACTTTAGCTTCTATTGGAACGAACTTATCAGACCTGCAAGAATCATTAAAGCCAAAAAAACCAGCAATGGCTAAGAAATTAACTAAGGCACCTATAAAGGTCCATTATAATCTTCGAGCCGTGATTCCAGGTAGGGCTTGGATTTTAGGATCGGATGGTTCATCAGTTTCAGTGGCTGTCGGTAGTAAAATTAATCAATATGGCACTGTGCAGCGAATTGATCCTGATAATGGATTGGTGGTAACGAGCTCAGGAAAAGTTATCGGGTTTAATGCTAACGACAGCTAGTGAGGTTTTGCTATGCGACAAGTTTTAGGAATCATTAGCTTATTATTGTTGCCAATTTCTGCAATGGCTGCAAGTGCTCCCAATCCTAGCACTATCGAAATGAATATCGATATTCTGACTAGTATCACACAAATGGTGGCTGTGATAATGGGAATTGGAATGATTTTAACTGGAATATTTAAACTTAAACAATACGGTGAAATGCGCTCTATGATGTCTCAGCAACATTCTATTGGGGCTTCAGTCGCTATGTTGATGGCGGGGGTGATGTTATTAAGCCTACCTACATTTTTAGGGACTTTTCTACATTCTTTCTGGGGTGATGCTAACCCTTTGCCTTTCCCAACCAGTTCGAATCAAGGTCTCAATTCTATGATTCCTGCAATCATTAAGTTTATACGGTTGTTTGGTGTTATTTCATTTATTAGAGGAATTGTTTTAGTCTCTAAATTAGGTCAGCCACACTCAGCTCAGCCAGGAACTTTAGGGAAAGCATTGACTCATCTAATGGGTGGATTACTGTGTGTTAATATTCAGGAAACAATTAACTTAGCTCATAGTATTTTAGGATTTACAGGCGCTTAAAAACTGCTTTTAAAATCCGTGATAACCAAAGTAAATTTGGAGACTATTAGTATTTGTGTTAAAGTGTTTGAGGTCAAAAGGATTTCATTAACCAGGAGATTAAATAAATGAAACAATTGAGTATTTCTAAAAACGCAGCTGCTGCATTAAGACTAGGTTCATTAATGTTAGGTTTAATGTTGCTACTGTTCACAGATTTTTCTTTAGCAGCAGCGCCAAAAGTTAGTGCAATTGCCGCCAATGTGGATTCAGCTTTAGGTGGTGTAGCTAAGATGATGCAATCAGTAGGTTTGGTTGCTGGTATCGGATTTATTTTGGCTTCATTTTTCAAATTTCATCAACATAAACTTAATCCTCAACAAGTGCCATTAAGCCAAGGTCTTACACTTTTAGTGATTGGTGCAGGTTTAGTGTTGTTCCCAACTTTGATTCCAACTGCGACTTCAGTCATTACTGGAAGCACAGGTAACACAGCTAAGTTAGGTGGTTCTCAAATCAAAAACTTAATCGGCGGATAGTCGATTCTTTGGACAAGGGAATGCGTTATCGTCAATTAAAATTAGCCGCCAGTGCAGATAACTGGCGGCTTTTTATGTTAAGGAAAAGCGACCCTGCTTTTGCATCTTTGCAGCAGTCGATATTTGCTCAAGATCAATTCACCTGCCAATTCTGTGGCTTCAAGGCAAAAGAATTCCTAGAAGTGGTTAATTTGGATAATAACTATACCAATAATCACCATGAGAACTTAGTAACAGCCTGTCCTTTTTGTGCACAATGTTGTTTTTTAGAGTCTATAGGCCAGAGTGATTTTGGAGGAGGGGCTCTGATTTATTTGCCTGAAATGACACAAGCAGAGCTCAATGCATTATGCCATTCTTTATTTTCAGCCATGGCTTTAGGCCTTAGTTATGATAGAGATATGAAAAATACCTATAGAGGTTTAAAACTTAGATCTCAGTATGTTGAAAAAGAATTGGGAGAGGGTGTTAGCAATCCCTCTTTATACGGACGGCTTCTAGTTGATGCAAGAATAGAAGATTATCAACGAATTACAGATACTTTCAGTGAAAAATTGAGGGTGTTGCCTATTCCTTCAAAGTTTAATTTGCAAATTGAGACATGGGTTAATTCTGCTTTAAATGAAGTCGCTCATTTATAGCATTAGTAATGCATAATAATTAGGCACTATAGTCTATAATAAGCTATATTAACAAATTCATTAGAATGATTAAGTGAGTATAAATGAAGCAAATTATACGATCTCTAGGTTGCAAAATTGGATTGATTAGTATTCTATTTTTCAGCGGAATTGAGGCGGCTTCGGCCATAACTCTCCAAACTATTGCGTCTAACATCAGCCATTCTTTGACCCTTGTGGCTCATATGATGCAGAGTGTTGCATTGATTTCTGGGATTGGTTTTGTATTATCTTCTTTCTTTAAGTTTCATCAGCATAAGCTAAATCCACAGCAGGTTTCTATCAGTCAAGGTGTAACCTTGCTGCTAATTGGAAGCATGCTTATAATGTTCCCAACTCTAATTCCAACTTTTACATCTATACTAACTGGAAGCACGGGTGGAACTGCGACGATTGGCGGAACAGGACTGGTTAATTTGATTGGCGGATAATGCCTAAATTTTAAGAGAGTGGGTAGGGAATCCATGGTAAATATAGTCGATGGAATTTTAAATGGGGTCGATAGTTTTCTAGCGTGGGCTGGAACATCTTTAAAGCAAACGACGGCTTCATATTGTGAAATTCAAACAGCAGATAGTCCCACTGTATTAGTGGCTCATGACGGATCTTTGTTATCGGTGATACGGATTGAAGGAGCCAAAGGTCTAATTGGCGAAGAAGAGTTTAGGTATATTCAAAAGGGATTGCATGAGTCCTTACAAACAGCCATGGCTCAGTCAGGACACGTTGTACAGTTTGTATTTAGTCACAATCGTGATGAAGTCAGAGAAGAGTTGCAGGAAATCCTCGCTTCAGCACAAGACACCACTAAACGACTTGATATGCAACTCGATGATTTATTCAAAGAGCGGGTTGATCATCTTTCACAGTATTGTGGCCATGAAGAGCTTTATATGGTGGTATGGTCTCGGTTAAGCACTATGAGTGCAGAGCAGAATAAACGAGCCTTCAAAGATAAAAGGCAAATGTTGAGTCAGTTAAAAATCTCTCCTTTTAGGCAGACTCAGAATTTGGTCGCTGCGATCCCCGATATGCGTGAAAGCCATGATTCTCAAGTACGTTCTCTAGTATCTGATTTGGGTGCTTGGGGATTAATTGCTAAATTGCTAGAGGTACATGAAGCTGTGACTGTAATGCGTCGTACAGCTGATCCAGATTTTACAGATCGCAATTGGAAGCCTTCATTGCCAGGTGATAAACTGGCCATTAAAGAATTGAATAATATGAAGGGTGAAATCTCTGATATTTTATGGCCTCAGTTAGCTAAACAAATTTTACCTAGAGATGCAGAAAATATTGATCTCAGAACCACACGTATTGGAGATCGAATTTATTCTTGTGTTTATATCGATTTATTTCCAAAAGATATTAAGCCTTTCTCTCGATTATTTGCGAGGGTTTTACAGGCACAGATTCCCTGGAGAATTTCATTTTTAATTGAGAGTAATGGCTTATCTTCATTTAGATTGCGTTCAGCACTTTCTTCTGTCTTGAGTTTTACTTCTTCACAAAACCGCTTAATTAATGATTCACTAAAATTATTAGAGTATCTCAATGTCAATGGTGATGATGCTGTCGTAAGATTCCGAGTGGCTGCGACAACCTGGGCTCCAGAAGGAGACACTCGCCTTTTAAGGGCTAGAACCGCTATGTTAGCTAAAGCCATTGAAGGCTGGGGTTCTTGCGATGTTTCAGAAGTATCAGGAGATCCTTTCGAAGGAGTTGTTTCTACCATGGTGGGTGTATCAGGCCAAAGCGTTGCTTCGCCGACTATCGCTCCTCTTTCTGATGTACTTTATATGTTGCCATTATTTCGCCCAGCTTCAATTTGGAAAAATGGGGCTGTGATGTTTCGTTCTCCAGATGGAAAGCCATGGCCCTATCAACCTGGTTCTTCATTGCAAACCACTTGGATCGATTTATTTTATGCAAGACCTGGTTCAGGTAAATCCGTATTATCGAATTCGATTAATTTGGCAGTTTGTATGTCGCCTGCTTTGCAGCGATTACCTCGTATTTCTATCATCGATATCGGTCCTTCCAGTAGTGGGCTCATATTATTGTTGAAGGATGCATTGCCAGCAGATAAAAAGCATTTAGTGGCCTATCATCGTTTACGCATGAGACCGGATTATGCGATCAATCCTTTTGATACACAGTTAGGTTGCCGTTTCCCTACTCCAAACAGCCGCAGCTTCTTGGTTAATTTTCTAGCATTATTAGCAACACCAGTAGGGTCTGAGAAATCCTATGATGGTGTTTCCGATATGTCAGGCTTGATTGTTGATGAGCTCTATAAAAGCTTAGCAGAGGGCGGTAATCCCAATGTATATGCGACTGGGGTTGAGCAAATTATCGATGGAATTTTAGAGGAAATCGGATTTGTATCAGATTCTCAAACCACTTGGTGGGAAATTACTGATGCTTTATTTATGGCAGGTTTTGCTCATGAAGCTATGTTATCACAGCGACATGCGATGCCTGTATTAGCCGATGTGGCTGCTATTTGTCGTTTGCCGGCTATTCAAGATTTGTATGGCAAAATTGTAGCTCCTACAGGAGAGCAATTGATCCAAGCCTATTCAAGAATGATCTCAGGTGCAGTGCGTGAATACCCCATTATTGCTCAAATCACACAGTTTGATTTAGGTGAAGCTAGAATTGTTTCATTGGATTTAGACGAGGTTGCGCGAAGTGGTGGTGATGCTGCAAATCGACAAACGAGTGTGATGTATATGTTGGCTCGTTATGTACTGGCTCGTGATTATTATTTAACAGAAGATAATGTTGCTGATATGCCAGAGCTTTATAGTAATTATCACCGTGATCGTATTCGTGAAATTCGTGAAGACCCGAAACGAATTGTATTTGATGAATTCCATCGTACTTCAAAAGCTGCTGCAGTAAGAGAGCAAGTAATTCAAGATATGCGAGAAGGGCGAAAATGGAAAGTACAAGTCGCTTTGCTTTCTCAGGCCTTGGAAGATTTTGATTCTGTAATGGTTGAATTTGCAACATCAGTTTTTGTAATGGATGCAGGTCCAGAGCAAACAGTGAAGAGAACTGCGGAAGTCTTTGGGCTTTCAGCGAGTGCGACTGAGGCATTGAAAACTCAAGTGCATGGTCCTCGGGAAGGTGGCGCTACTTTCTTAGCGCAATTCTTTACTAAAGAAGGCATGAATGCTCAGCTGCTAACATCTACTTTGGGCCCCGTAGAATTATGGGCACTCAATACGACGGCTGAAGATGCGAATATCCGTAATCAGCTCTATAAGAAAATTGGTCCGAAAGCGGCTCGTCGAATACTTTCAACTAAATTCCCATCCGGAACTGCGACTAAGGTCTTGGAAGAACGTTTTGCCAGCTTCCGTGAGGAAGCAAGTGGTGGTGCATTAGATGATAAAGCTAAACAAAGTGTGATGGACCAATTACTCCAGGAAATCTTGGATGATTATAATCGGTCCTTGAAATAGTAGAGGAAGCATTCATAAAGCTAAATAAGCTTTTTTGTTTTAATAGTTTCCCTTACTTGCCCATACCCATACCTCCGCGTCCACCTCTGTAGGCGCCCCTGCCTGTGCCTCTATGAATGCCTCCTCTGCTCGTTCCTCTTCCCATGCCTCCTCTAATAGCTCCTGTTCCACTCATGCTAGGTGTAGGCGTTGCAGCAGCACTTGTTGGTTTAGGTGAAGGAAAGAAAGTGAGAGGGCCGCTAGGTGCAGTAGCTGCCATCTTGTAGGATATCCCAGGCGTAGTAAGTTTAAGAGCAGTGCCTGGACTCGCAGCCGCTGCTGGAGCAGGTAAAGGCATGGCTCCCGCTCCGGCGGCTGGCGGTAGGGGTGAAGCAACATAATGACGAGGGTAATAAAGTCGGGCAGGTCCATATGTTTCTTCTATATAATGTTCACGTCCCTTTTTATAAGTAAAGAGAGTAAAGCTTTTGTTAAATTCATCAATATTATCGATATCTAGCTTTACTAACTCCGCAGCATATTGTTCATAGCTTATTTTAAAATTGAAAAATTCAGCCATAAGAATTTGTTCTAATCTTTTAATAGGTGGCTTTTTTATCAGGCTATCCGCTACTTTCTTACCGGCAAACATTTTAAGTTGTTCCACTTTATCAGAAAAATCAAGGTGTATATGAAGATCAAAACCACAAGTGATTGGACGAGGTGTCATATCCCCTTTTGCCGGATGCCAATGAATTGCAAGCTGTAAAGGTGGGTGATCACTATCTTCATAAGAACCATCATTAATAAAGCCATGGATAGTCGCTTTGCAATTAGTTTTGAGTGTAGTTGGCAATGTGGTACACACTAGCTTATATAAATCAGCACCAATGCTATCCGATAAGAACTCAGTACCTAAGCTTGGCCAATCTTTAGATGCCCCAGCATTTCTTAAGATTTTTTCTAATTCAGCAAAGTCATCTTTATTAAGAATAAGATTCCTCATGTATTTGCATGTAGAAGGAAGTTTGGTTTTAAACAAAATGTCTTTTTTCCAATATCCTGATTTTGTTCTTTCAATCCCCCAAGAAGATTTGCCATCTGCAGGCTTTATGGTGCCAATATAAGGCATGAATAGTTCCCCTTTATTATGTGAAATTTGTAGTATGTTAGCTTTAATTTTTTTCTATTGATAGATCATTTATTTCAAATCCCCAGCCAACCTAAACTTCTCAATCACATTTGGCAAGTAAGGATTGATGAGATTGTTAGTAGTAATTTGATACGTGGCTGTCAGATTTTCTAATTTAAATTCCAAATTATATTCTTTTGGATTCTTGGTAGTTTCAATCGTCGATTCATCAATAAGCCTAAACCAAGCCCATGGCCCTGTTTCAGTGACTGTTGGATGTTGTCGATCAATGGTATCGAATCGTAGAGTCACAAAGCCAGCATCAGGCCCTGGCCAATGCACTAGAGCGCTTTCAGTGTTATGGCTGTTGGATTCCACCATTTGCCCACCGATATTGAGGATAGATTGTTGTATTGAGGGCGTGATTTCTTTTAGTTTTAACTCAAATTCAATTGAGGGTGTACTGGCTTTAGAAGAGAAAAACATTTTTTGGATAAGAGAAGCTCTTAAGAACATTTCCAATCGTTGCTGTGAAATAGGCAAGGTTCTTCCATTTATTTTTTGCCATTTCCAATAAAATTGAGAGGTATCGACAAACGGTTTTAAATAATAGCTGAAGAAAGTATCGATGGTTCCTTGAGGAGCAAAGAAATTACTGAATTCATCTAAATTTATATTGGCTTTAGAATCTTTGAATATAGGATAGCCATTTTGAATATGGGCAGAATATTCTGGATAAACAGTT
>CAIQCE010000086.1 GCA_903870185.1 uncultured Gammaproteobacteria bacterium | reverse complement strand
CTGCCCTGTCTTGTCTTTTTAAAAATATATAAACTCAGTATGGTTTTTCCAATTCGTAGACGGCATTCACCCCCAGTCCTGCCTTCCTGGCAGGTCGTTCTGCTTGGCTAAGCAAGCTACACTGCTGCGCTTGGGACTAACCTGGATTTCAGTATCTTTTGTTTTTCGTGTAAATAGTCTGTATAAGTTGGATTGCAATGATCAAAATAAGAATCACACCCCTTCTTTATTTTTAGCTTCTCAAAAATCCACCCATGGATTTCTTTTTCATTTCCATTTTCCATAACTTTTTCTCGGTCAACGTAATTTCCAGCCAAGCGAAGATATTTTTCTCCTTTCGTGATTCTTTGCCATTTATGAAACCTTCTCTCATAACTGCTTGCTGACCAATGAGCACGCATCTCATATTCATGAATCAAGTTAGGTTTTACCAACACTCTAATTTTTAAGTCACCAATATCATCATTAATTTCATATTCGTGTGAAGGATTTCCTTTTATTTTAAAGGCACGATCACTGATTTGTATGCGCCGAAGAAGAAGTAGGTTGTATCCTGCATGCTATCTATCACGTAGGTTGGCTGCGCTTTTCAAGCCCAACATGCCCGTTCTTTTGAAGCTTGGCGATCCGTTCTTGTTGGGCCGCGCTGCGCTTGGCACCAACCTACACTATCGATAGCATGGAGTTCGCACCCTATGCATATCCCACCAAGCTCGCTACATAAGGATTTTCCATTAAATTTTTCCTATAGGGCATGGATAACTCGATGCTATTTATCAGGTAGGTTAGTCCCAAACGCTATACTTGCTTCAGCCGGTCAGCCAACCTAATACACAAAGCAATAATAGTCAGCGTGGGATTAGAATGCCCGCTGGTGGGAAATACAGAGCTGCTTCCAATATAAAGATTTTCAATTCCATGTACCCGACAATTGCGATCGACCACCCCCTGGTTCGGTGAATCATGCATCCGCGTCGTTCCTATATGATGTAATTGGTCTGTAATATGTTCCATAGATGCTGAGGGGTTATTATCGAGCAGCCAGGGTTCTATATTAAGATCTCCAATATTGATGCGTTTGAATTCATCCCGAAGGCTTATAGCATAGCGCTGCATGGTATGATGCGTTAAATCTGAGAGTTTCCATTGAATATTTGAAATAGGAATACCAAGGGAGTCTTTTCGATCTGACAGTAGAATACGGCTTTCAGGGTTGGGTTCTTGCTCAGAAGTTAAGCCTACTTTTAATTGGGCATTCGGAGAATAACTTCTGCCCTTTAAAACATAATGTAAAACGGGTGATGCTACTGAGATCGGATCACTAGCGACTCTTAAAAATTTATGGAGTATTGAGGTATCTAACTGGAGCCGACGTAGCGCTTTATAAATATCTCTTAGATCTTGTAATCGAGAAGCATCCTCAATGAAATTGACAGCAGAAGAAATATTGAGTGTTTGTTGTTCCCGTTGCCATTTGGGTGAAGCAGTACAGCGGACCGAGTATTTGAGCCCACGTTTATGGAATACATTGAGTAGCTGTTGAGCCTTTTTGGGGTGCGGAGTTATTAATGAACCGATTATGGCACTCGGATGGTCTTGAAAATAACGGCCTACTAAATCATGTTGATTACCGATACCTTGTGATTGCTGTTGATTATTGGATAGCAATAAGCGAGCGGCTTCAATGCCCCCTGTGCAAATGACAAAATTTCTAGCCTTGATAGTCGCTTGTTGCTTCTTTAAAGAATGCACCTCTACTTGACGTACTTGATTTAAATTTTCATCTAGAGTGATTTTAGTGACATTGGCGTGAAGCAGTAATGTAAAGCGCTCAGAGTTTTTAATTTTAGATAAATGAAGTTCTCGGAGGTTAGGATTAGGTGCCCATTTAGAGAAGTGATATCCAATCTTATCTCGATCAAATTCGGCGGGTTGAGTTTTAAGATGTGTGAATAAATCACTATCAAAATTCATTTTATCCACTGCCATAAATTGGCATGCTCGTTTGTAATAGGGCCTTAGTTCATCAAAGCTGAAGGGCCAACCACTATTAGGCACCCAATCACGTTTTTCAAAGTCTATAGGCATTAATGGCAGTGCTTGCCCACCCCAGCGTGTGGTGGAGCCTCCTACAATACGAAATCGACCCTCAGTAGCTCCAGGCAGTGGTAATCCTGTGGTTTCTACATCGTATAATGATTGAGTAGCAGTTTCTGGATTCATTCCACCGCTTTCAAGCAAGATAATTTTTAAAGGAGTGTTAATTAATTCTGAAGTCAGTGCAAGACCTGCTGCACCGCTACCAATGATACAGAGATCACATTCAAATTCAGGTGATTCATTCATCATCTCTAGGTCAATGATCATTGATTATTTGTCCTGGTTTTTTAGGTTTGTAATAGGGTGTTGGAAAATTCAATAAATTTTTTAGTTTGTGTTTTATCAAAGTTAGATTTTACAGATTCCTCAACATTTTTTGAAATGTTCGCATGATTCATACTTGAAAATAACACGGCACCTTCAGAGTTACTGTCAAGCGCATATCGTAATAATAGAAGAGCGAGAATTTTGGGGTCTTGTAGGTCTAAGCCAATTTGATCCGAAAATTTTCGAGTGATTTCAGGATGAATATTAATCGCATTTCGTAATGCTTCGAGGGGTTTTAAAATACTATGAGTGATTACAGATTGCGGTGATTCGGGGGGTAATTTTTGTAGGTTTCTATCTGTCACATTATCATTAAATTGCAAAATTGTATAAAGATCAGGTAAAGCTGTAATGTTTCCATTAAGCTTTTCAAAATCAGAGGCCACTCCAACGCTGCGTATGGTGCCTTTTTGGATCTGCTGTTGTAGCATATCAATAAGCGATTGATTCGTGGCATCATTCAATGTCGCTTCATGAAGAAAGAGGATATCGATATAGTCAGTTCCCAATTCGCGTAAGCTGGTTTCCAAGCTTTCAATAGCCAACTCAGGAGTGAATGCTCCGCCTTTAACAGCAGCAGAACCTCGTTTTTTAGCATGCCTTAATAATGCGGGGAAAGGGCCGAGAATTTTTTTAGCCAAAGTAATTAATCGAGGATTGCTTGCAAGGCTATTAGGTAATGCAAACCCAAATTTTGTGGCTACTGTTATTTGGTCGCGTTTGTTGCGTATGAATTCAGCTAAAATTCCTTCAGCTCGACCAAAGCCATATAATCTTGCCACATCGAAGTGAGTTATGCCCGATGCAAAAGCATGTTCCAGGGTTGCAATAGCTTCTTTTTTTTGAGGATAAGTAGTTAATTGAACACAACCAAAACCCAATGCAGACACTTCAATATTAGTTTGACCCAGCTTCCTTCGCTCCACTTATTCTCTCCATAAATAATCAAGAAAGTGCATTCAATCTAGGCTCTAAGTGCAAAATCTAAGTTTAATTCTGTCCATAATATCTCGAAGATTTTAGCTGAATTTTTTTCAAAACACCAGTCTTTAGTTTCTATGCCAGCAGCTCCCGCTAAAGGGGAAGCTGCTGATCTGTACTTTTGAAAGTTTTTTAGGGTAAAAAAGATCCTGGCCTCTGGACTAAAGCCCTCTGAAAGTCACTGATTG
>CAIQCE010000085.1 GCA_903870185.1 uncultured Gammaproteobacteria bacterium | reverse complement strand
ACTAATTTTTCCCGGACACTAGTGAAGCACAGCGTGGCCTAACAAGAACACATTAGAGTTGCCCAATAGGCTCTTTCTTTTGAAATCCCAAGGTAAGAATATATTGATTTTTTGGCCCGCGCTACGCTTGGGACCAATCTACAATTGGCATGATCACCTACATTGAAAAATCTAGATGTAAGGCCGCGCTGTGCTTGGCGCTAACCTACATAGAGCCTCTTGCGAAGGTTCTGGCAATCTTGCAACCGTGGGTCGACTGCCAAAGATTCTAAAACGATTCCATAAAGTTTGCTTCACTGGAATAGCAACCGGTCTTAAATTTATAGCACGGAAGTTTTGTAATTCTTGATTAAGTTTTTTCAGATAATTTTGATATTGTTTTATTTTTTGTGACTGCCCTAGGTTTTGACAAACCATTAGCAATTTTTCAATTAACTGAATTCGAACAGAAAAATTATCGACACTTGGCACTTTCACACCTAATGCTTTTTCCCACTGAAGATAAATCACGGCAATTTTTTCTCGAAATGCTATTCCATGATCGTGATACTGTTTAACTAAATGAGGTCGGCTGGCGATTTCATAATCATATCGAGGATAAGGAATTTCAGACTCGATCGCTGCTTGCTTATCACAAAGTTCAGCTGCTTTTTCACAACAATCAATCGCTTCTTGATATCGACAAGCAACTAATGCTGTTTCGGCTTGCTGCCTTAATGCATGTACAGCTTTAGCATCTTCCGTTATCGTTCGTAAAATACCTTTGATATCGCCATCGCTGCCCATTACTCTTTGATAATTGGGATTTCGTGAACCCTGATCCCATTTTTCAATCGCTTCCAAAACCGTTATACCGACATGCCAATGGTTAATACGTTCAAAGAATCCGATAGCCGATGCAGGTAATTTCAAATGTTCATAATAAGGGCCATGCCAAATTAATAATCGAACTTCATTAATTTTTTCAGCAACAATCGCATGAAAAATCATCCCGCCACCACCAGGAAATGGAAGATAGGGATCAGCTCCCGCATTTAATAATGCAATTTCTTTCTGATGAGAATCAGATAAATCGCTCATAGTCGAGTGGAGTACAGTATGCCCCACTGCATCTCTCCGACTCAGCTCTATTTTTAACCGATCGGGATCTATACGTTGAAGATAGTGAATCCGTTCAGAAACAGCTTCAGGAGATTTAAAATCTACCAAATCTTCAAGTTTTGCATAGTTGGGCGGAAATAAAGTCTGCAAGAAATATGGCATAGGGCCTCCTGCGGAATTAATATTTTTAGCTGGAATACTATGAGCTTAACATCGATGGCATATCATTAGCTAGTGAATAATAATGCTTAGACGACGAGGGCAACAGAGGCACTTCCACCCTCTTCAGGTGGTGGGTTAAATAATCTTACTACATCGATTTCCAAAGCTTCTGCTATAAGAGGAGTAGTAAATTTATAGAGATTATCGCTGATATGTGGGCGATCGCGTTTGATAGCAGATGTAAAGATACGGCCTTTTTCTTCTGTTAATACCTCTGTAATTTTATTATCTAATTTAACTAATTCTTTCACTTTAGATTGAATTAATGAGGCAATGCCTTTATCAATCAATGTAGTGATAATTAAGTTAGCAACGACCAATCCGACTAATATGCTCGGCAAAGTAGCCGCCCCAATGACATCGATGACTGCTAATAATTTAAGAATAGCCAATATAATCGCCACCAGAGGAGTAATCGCATTAATGACCAATAATGATTCTGATAGTGGTATTTTAAAATACGATATTGGCTGTAGTTTATTCAGTTTTTTGTCAAAATCACTTTTATCTTGCAAGAAAAATACCCCATTATTTTTATCACGAGATTTTTGAAGCTGTGCTAAATATTGAGTAATAGAGTTGTGATATTCCAAAAGGGAATTAACAAAGGTCAATACACCACCTAAAATGGTGAAAATCAAACCTAGAACAGCTGGAGCTGGAGTTGGAAACAACAGCAATGCAGCTGCTGAAACTGTAAAGCCTACGTATAGAAATTTAATGATTTTTCTATTATGATTACGTATAAATGTCTTAAAGTTCATGATTAACTCCATTGCTATAGTCTAGATACATTCTAACAAATGCAGATTAAGGGAATCTGAAGGGATTTTTTTGGAATATTTTTTCGTTTATAATGGGAAATTTAGAGTGACAAGAAAAGACCATATCCGGATGGATCCACCTTTATCCATGAATTAATCAACGACCATTCACCTTATCAGGAGGATATTATGACTATCGCTGAACAGCTCAAACAAATCGGCCGGGAAGAGGGCATGGAAAATGGCCTAAACTTAGGACTGGAAGAAGGAATTCGAAATGGAGCTGCACAAAAACAACAAGAAATCATTCAAAAAATGCTTGCAGCAGGCTTAAGCAAAGAAATAATTGAAAAAATTCTAGAGCCTCAATAAATTAGCTCCAACCCGCCGTCCACGTGCCTACGTGGGACAACAATTTTATAAGAAATTTAAGATTTTCTTAAGATTAGCCCTGTATGATCAAATACCTTAATCGACACAATCGGAGATTTACTATGCGTCCAGAAATATATAAAGCAACTCTACCTCATGTAAGTGGCATCTCTCTTAAGCCCTTAGAGCCAATAAAAATCGATGACGCGAGAATTGCTGAGTTCAAAGCCAAACTTGATGCGGATATGGAAAATTTTCGAAAGAAGCAAGAAGATGCATTTGAAAAGAAATTAGCTGAGTTAAGAAGCAACCCATTTATTTCTGTAGCAGCTCCACGGACCCAAGAGCCTCTCATTGCCTGTCACTACATGTGGGTGGAAACGCCAAACTACCTCTCCCCAGATCTCATCAAAAAAACGAATGTTGAAGCCGAGATGCCGGAACCAGAGGGCTCTGGTTTTATCATGTATAAGTCTCCTAAATACTAAGTTTCTCGAACTCAACCACCACCTGCCCCCACAGCAGCAGGTGGTGGTTGAGCAGAGGGAGATACGATACACACGAAACCCACTTTCATGAGCACCGTAGTAATAGGTTGCCTGGGAAAAGCTAAAGATAAAAATATCTTTTAGCAATCCTGATCTAAGAAAATGCCGGCAATCTTTATTACCGGCAATATAGCTCATAGTGTGAATTTGAGGATGTTGT
>CAIQCE010000084.1 GCA_903870185.1 uncultured Gammaproteobacteria bacterium | reverse complement strand
CATGCCTGATCACGAAGGTATTTTAAGTCCCGTTATGCATGTGGTGCCGTTGCAGTTGCTGGCCTATCACACGGCCTGCAAGCGCGGTAATGATGTGGACAAACCGCGCAACCTGGCCAAAAGCGTCACGGTGGAGTAATTCCGTTAGGGGGTAGTCTAACTACAAGGCTTACAGTCCGATTTAAGATCGTTTTAAGGACTAAATCGCTGATGATTGGAGCTTATTCAGATTACCAAATTGAGCTATCCAATAAAGTCCTCTATTTAAGGGACTCTCTTAAATTGACTTACAAGGCGATAGCGGAGTTTTTAATTGATAAGGGGTATTGAGCCTGAGTTCACTCAAAGAAGGGTGATGTCGTCTACGGTAAGTAGATATCAGAAAAGGGTTCGTGATTCAATCAAAAAAACGGTATTGGGAGTATTCCCGTAATAAAAAACATTAAGTAAGCTGTATCTAATAAAATCAAATTTACTAATAAGTTAAATAATGAAATCAAAAAAATTCGTAGTTGATCTGTTTGCTGGCTGTGGCGGTCTTTCTCTAGGTTTAGAAAAAGCTGGGTTTCATCCTGTTTATGTAAATGAGCTTAATAAAAACGCTATGGCTAGTTACTTAATGAATAGACAGATTATCGAGCCTAGGTTAAGCAATCCCGAATTCCACGAATACGATATTAAAAAAATCGTTACCAAGAAGGGGGCTATCAAAAAGATAACTGAATCGCTCCAAAGGGAGTTTAAGATTTCTATTGAAAATGGCGATCTTGATTTGGTTGTTGGGGGTCCGCCTTGTCAAGGCTTCTCTGGGATAGGACATAGACGCTCTTATTCTGTTGATAAGGAACAACTTCCGTCTAATCATCTATATCAAGATATGGCTTGGGTTGTTAATAAATTAAAGCCAAAGATTTTCTTGTTTGAAAATGTGAAAGGTCTTCTTTCTGCTAAGTGGACTCCAACTGGAGCTAAGGGTGAGATCTTTGAGGATGTTTTACATTCCTTTAACTCAATTAAGGGCTACCGTGTAAATCACGCCTTAGTGTTGGCTAAAGACTATGGGGCTCCACAAAATCGCCCAAGAGTCTTAGTTGTTGGCGTTAGGGATGATATAGATATAAGCGCTTGGGAAAAAATTGATAGTAAGGTTGCTAATGGCTTCTTACCTAAACCCATTTACGATGCTCCAGATTTAATTGATTTGCTAGGCGATCTTGTTGATCCAAAATTCATATACGGTGGTAGTACTGACCACTATCTTGATAAAGCAGCGAACAAATATCAAAAACTTCTTCGTACTGGTATAGATGGAAAAATAGCTCCTAAGGGATCCGTGCTTACCGAACAAGAGTATTCAAAACACTCTGAAAAAGTTATTGAAAAATTTGCTTATATGTTGAAGCACAACGGAGCTATTCCACCTCATTTAAAGACAAAGAAGTTTGCTCAAAGGCTTCTTCCTGCTCGTTGGGGTGATAGTGGTCCATCTATTACTGCTACATCATTACCCGATGACTATGTTCATTTTTCACAAGCAAGAATTCCAACAGTAAGAGAGTGGGCTCGCCTTCAAGGTTTTCCTGACTGGTATCAGTTTGCTGGAAGTAGGACAACTGGCGGAATAAGAAGAGCTGGTAATCCACAAGAAGGGATTTTCGATCGAGAGTTACCAAAATACACTCAGATCGGAAACGCTGTCCCTGTCTATCTTGCTGAACAGGTTGGGCTACATTTCTCAAAGGTTCTATAGGTGCTAGAAAAATCAGACTTCGACATTACGGAAGCAATTAGATTTTTTAATGCTCATTCTGTTGAAGCAACTTATCTCGTCCCAACGGCTGTTGGGCTTGGTAAGTCGATTATGGATGCTACATCCCCATTTAGGGTTTATCTAAAAGAAAAGAAAATTCATAGTTATGAAGGTCAGAGACAAGGACCTGAAGGAAAAAAGACTGTTGAGACTTTTTTTGTAACAGAGACTAATCTGATACCGACCACAGCTTCTTTATATAGACCGAAAGCTAAAGGTAGAGATGGAGATCCTCGGATTTGGTTTTCAAAATTACCCTCATACGCCAAGGCTAATAATTTATTAGGTGTGTTTGCTTCTAACAAAGCACTTTATGTCATTAATCTTAGCAACCCAAACATTCTTCAATCGGTTAGCGATAAAGGCTCACCTCTTAGCAGACTATTCCAGCAGATAAACACAAACCAGAGTTCAGTTGTTGATGAATTGGTAGATAGGTTGCGGGATATAGCTAGTAGAGGTTGGATTAAAACTGTTACGGTTGGTGACACGGGAGTTGGAGCCACACTTGAGCACTGTTTAGGGATACAAATTAATTCAAGTCGTAATCCAGACTACAAAGGAATTGAGCTTAAAACGAAAAGAACTACTAGATTAAAAGACAAAACTCGTTCCACTTTATTCGCTCAGGTAGCGAATTGGGATATTAGCAAGCTAAAAAGTTCTGCTGAAATTCTTGATACATACGGATACTTTAGAAATTCAGCGTATAGGCTAAATTGTCAAGTCAGCTCACGCTCACCTAATTCCCAAGGCTTAATGTTGAAGATTGATGAATCAAAAGATCTTTTAAATGAAATTCACATATCTGGCGGTGTAACCAACGATGTAGTCTCTTGGGAATTTGATCTTTTAAGAAATAGGCTTTTAGAAAAACACGCCGAGACATTTTGGATTGGAGCCAGCTCATCCAAGATAGGGGGAGTAGAGCATTTCCAATACAAGAAGGCTCTTTATACAAGAAATCCCTTTACTTCAATCTTTCATACCTTATGTGATCAAGGTGTAATTACAGTTGATCACTTAATCAAAAGAAGCGAAAGAGGAGTGAAGGAAAAAGGACCTCTTTTTAAAATTAAACCATCCGACTTGGGGCTTCTATTTCCACCTCCGCTTGAATTTGATTTAACTTCAAAGTAAGGCTGTAGATCAGGACTACTTTTTTATTAAGAAAAAATAATGTATTGAAATTTAATAAGATTAAACTAGATTTTACATAAGGAATAAAGAACCTTATTTCTGAACTAAAAACTTAGGGAATGATAATGAGCATAATTAAAGAT
>CAIQCE010000083.1 GCA_903870185.1 uncultured Gammaproteobacteria bacterium | reverse complement strand
TTCAAATTATGAAAATAAAAAACAATCACCAAGTATGCCTGTGTTAAATTTACTTGCATTAATTAAAGAATATGGTTTTGATACTATTTTCCGTAAAATCCCTTCTAAAAAATCAATTTACCATTATTCACTTAAATTTCTAAAAATAAACTCCAGTGAAAATGATTTCAGCAGAAATGATTGCAGATCAATTTTAAATGCTATTCTTTATTTGAAATCAACCTTAATGATAAACGAAGGTAAATTGTTCGATTTTCTGAGAATTGGGGCATCGCAATGGGTATCCTTGAAAAAGGAGGAGTTAACACTCGATACAAGTTCTGTTAACTTAATTGAGATGCTTATAGAATCTCCAAGACTTATCCATTTTCTTTCAATAATATTAAAAAATGAGCAAGAGCAAAAAATACGAAAAGTTGTTAAGATTCCTAAAGCAAGCAATAAGCGAAAAAAAGTCCCATATTCAATTCTAAAAATACCTCCTATTTATAAATTTGAACCTAAAGATATTAAATTCATACAGGAATCGCTTGGGTTTAATACTAGATTGTTCTCCCGGTTTTTGAACTTGTCGATTGAATCCGTTCGATGTTGGAAGGAAGGTCTTCAATATCCTACGAGGGTGACTTCTCGTCTATTAAGTTTATTGATTCATTGGGATTATAAATTTATAAGGGAGATAATAAAAAATGAGCACTATTTTTTAAATGAAATGAACCCGTCTAAGGTTTTAGAAGTTCAGAGCTCTCAAAAACTATCATGGACTAATTTTGGAAAATTATTGAATTTAGGCCCATCTTGTATGACTGATATGCTGAAAGGCAAAAGGAGTTTAGAGCGAACAGCCGTACGGCTCATTTTTTTGATTAATAAATATGGTTATGATCGATTGTATTTTAAAGAGATTTCCAATAAGAAAAATACAATTATATCAAGAATGACTGAAATAAAGATCAGCTCACAAGAGCAGATTCGTATAGAGGTTTAATGTATTTAGGCATAAATCTTATGGTATTCATTGAAAAAATCGATATAATTCCATCGTTTTTAACACTTCAAATAAAGGATTTTATATAATGGCAAAACGTAATATCAAAAAAGCACAATCTGACTCAAAAATAAAGGATACAAAAAAAGCAGGTGGTACCCAAAAAGCTGTTGTTAACGAGTTAAAATCAATAGTGAAGCATCTTAAGGCTGAAATAAAGGGTCTTAAGAAGAAGTTTCAAAAGGATTTATCAGAAGCAAAAATGATCGGCCACCAGGCGGGCATTCTACATGGATATCAAGCGGCTGAAAAAATCGCTCATGCAAAAACAGCCTATTTAGCAAAAGCATCAGCTGCCTTTGATAAGAAACATACTAAGAAAGCAGTTTCTGCTTCAGTTAAATCGAAGAAAGCCAAAAGATCTGTCAAAGCTAAAAAGATAAAAAATAGTACTCAGAAATCCAAAAAAGTTAATACGGCTGTTGCTGAAAGCTAATATATAAGAACGTGCAGGTAGTGGCTGGCCACTATCTGCAATTTGTTCGTGACATTATTATCGAGGTATCAAACTAAAGGAGCCCCCATGCCTGCAACAACACCTCCCGCCCCCAATCCTATGCCCAATGTAGAGGCTGAGCAGAAAAGAGTGGCGAATGTTTCTCCTGACGGAAGTTGTTTATATTACTCAGTAGCCTTGGGTTATTTGTTGCCTGTTTATCATGATGTGGATGAATTCCGTAGGCGTTTTATTTTATCATTTACTGAATTAGGTATGGAGCATTTTGAGATGCTTCGAGATAAATTGGCTTATTATGATGGCTCCTCAGAGAAGTTTGATGAGTTATTGGATGTTTTGAAACATTTGGTCAATTCAAATCTTCGTACCGTTATCACAGAGTTCATTAAAGCCAATATAGCGGATTATTTGATTATTCATAATCGACATCTTGAGGAGGGTGTGCCAGTCTTCTGTGAAACAACGTTTAGGGCTTATCTAGATTATC
Source organism: uncultured Gammaproteobacteria bacterium (assembly GCA_903870185.1). Taxonomy (GTDB): domain Bacteria; phylum Pseudomonadota; class Gammaproteobacteria; order Coxiellales; family Coxiellaceae; genus CAIQCE01. The sequence goes on along the minus strand of CAIQCE010000083.1, from coordinate 3,921 downwards.
ATGCAAGCTCATTAAGTTGGGCAGGTCCTGCTGAAATGCATGCTTTGCAGGTGATACTCAATATTCGAATAGCCAGTTATAGAATTAATGAGAGAAATGAATTAGTGGTTCACTCACCTGTACCCGCTGGAGATTCACCCCTAGTTGAAGTTATTTACCGTAGCGCTAGCTTAGAAGTAGAGCTACCTGAAAATCATTATGACCTTTTGATTAAACCATCTTTATTAGAACCTTTGAATAGAACTGGGCAAGTTGTTGGTTTTGTAGCGGGTGCAGTTGTAGCAGGTATGGGTTTGTTGTTAGTGTCTAATCCAGTAGGGTGGGTTGCGTTAGCAGGTACAGCTATTATGAGTGCTGGGGTCCAAGCGAGTGTTCATTCAGCTACTAATCGAAATATGAAATTCAAAGACTATGGAAAACAATTAGTCATTGGATGTGCAACAGGATTAGCAACAGGTGGAGTTTGTGCGGCATTAGCCCCTGCCGCTGGGCCTGTAGCAGCTGTGGGTAAAGAAGCATTAAAAGCAGGAGGGGCGGGAGCCGTGACTGCTGTTACCACAAAAGCAGGTGCTGAGGTAGGAAAGGCCGCTGTTAAAGAAGCGGGGAAAGTTTTGCTTAGAAAAGCGGCTGTTCAAGCGGCGGGTGGCGCGGCAGGTAAGTTTGCTTCTGCAGCAGCAGAAGCCAGTGTAAATGGCCAGAATCCACTCATTGCGATGAGAGACAAAGTGGGTCTTACAGGAGCGTTAGCAGGAGGCCTCACTGGGGCCGTCAGCGGAGTTTCCAGTGCTGGAAGTGGGACTCTAACAGAAAAATGGGTGAATGTGGCCAACTCATCCGCCAAAAGTACTTTGATGGCTGCAGGTACTGGTGCTGTAGCAGGAGGATTAACCAGTGCGGCGACGACTGCTATTTCAAATACAGTTGAAGGTCGCAAAATGACAGAAGGCATGGGAGCATCTGTAATAACGGGTGCTGTTACAGGTCTTGCTACAGGGGCTATTAATGGAAGAAGTTTACATAGCCAAAAAGTCCGTACAGGGGAGTTTAAACGTGTCGATTTAGGCGGAGGTAAAAAAGGCGATATTTATAACAGTGGAAGACCCGTGCTTCTTACTGACGAGCATAAGGCGATTGCTGCTAAATATGGTTCAGTTGATTTAGCTACTGGAACACCCGTTCCACGTCATCAATTGTCACAATTAAGGTTGGCTACATTGCCGCCTGCTAATCCTGCTCTAGCAAGGCCAACGGGTGCGGCCAAACCTCCTGAGGAGGGTGCTCCCAAAGAATTTACTGTGAAGCCTACTGATGCAGAGATCCGTGCCAGAATTGCAAAAGATATCGAATCAAGAGCTGGGGCACCTTCTGATGGTAAGCCGAGATCTGCCACGGATCGCTCTGGAAAGACATTTTTAGAGAAATTAAGACAGGAGCCCCCTAAACCAGCAGCTGGAGCAGGAGCCACTCCCATGGATCCTGCTACTTTTGAAAGATTAAAAATGGATCTTCGAGAAAGAACAAAAGCAGTAATGGCTTCTCGGTCTACACTCGCTGTTCCACCAATGAGTTTTTTCAATGGAAAAAGTACTGAAGGAGGGGATTCTAGTGATCCCTCTAAATCAGTTTCCACTACAGAATCACTGCCTAGTCGAGCGGAACTTGAGGCGGATGTAATGCGGGGTATTGATCAACTCATTGCTGAAGATGGGGCTTTAGATATCTACAGCCTTCTCAAAACAGATTATGCAAAACTTACCCATGAAGATAGCTTGAATAAAATTCAAACTCATCGAGGCAATACTCGAGGTCAAGAAGGTGCTGTGCCTAATGCAAAAGAAGCCAAATTACCGACAGCCTTTCAAAAGGCTCTTAAGATTAATGATGCCGTTGATAAGGATGGAAAAAAGGTGGCCGGCTTTGCTCGTTCAGGCAAGGAGGTTTCTTTAGTGCCTTTAACGGGTGGAGAATCTACACATGAAACTCTTTATCGAGTATTTGCACATATCAGAATTTTAGCTAATGCGACAGATCCTAAGATGCGGAATAAACTTAAAAGTTTAATTAGAGGTGAACTTAACGGATATAAATATGAGAAGATTATTCATACAGCTGCTGTTAGGACTCTTGATGCTTGCAAGGCATCTTTAAGGGAAGGAGAAACGATCGCATCACCTGAATATATAAAACGATTGCAAGAAAATCCAACTCAGCGATCTTTAATATCCATAGTGGATAGAATTAAGGAGAGCCCACTTCCAAGGAGTGTTTGTGAAGCTTTAGCTGCTTTAAAAGAAGGTGAGTCTATTTATTTAAATACAGGGCATCATGAATGGTGTGAAGCAGGCGGCCATACTGTCTGTATGGCTTATACCCGAGAAGGTGATTCCATTGTACCTCGACTTCATAATTACGGTCTTGGCTCACCTGAGAACCGTCACAATATTACGCCTAGAACAGGAGTTGGAAATAGAGACGCAACTATGGCACCAGTTCAGTATGAACCTATACCTGCCGCTGGAATAACAGAGAATACAGCTTTCAAAGATCATATAGCATTAGTGTTGGGGGGTAATTATCGATTTAATTTGCCTGCTAAATCTATTTTGGCAGCAATTTCAGAAATTTATAATTCATTGCCAAGATCATCTGTCTGCTGTGCCTATAGAGCAAATGAACAACCCTCAGGCAATTGTCCCAATTATGGTCAAGCGAATGCCGTTTACTGTGATGCCGGTCCTGCCTTAGCAGCTGTGCTTAAAAAGGCTGAAGATGCATTTATAGATGCGCAAGAAACGGGATTGCTGGATGAGCTAAGTGCTAAGCGTGCATTTAAGAAATAACTAATTTACATCTCTTTATCGTTTAGATTCTAAAAAATAGTTATTTTTTTTATAGCTTCAAGCTGCAGACTGATACCATATCGAGTTAATAAATACTACCGTAATTGTTGAAATTAATACCATATAACTATGGTATTTCCCTCCATTGAGTTGTGGTAAAACTCAAATGCTTTTTGATTATAAATTTTGACAGTTTGTAAGCCATTTCTCACAATAAAATAAGATCTATATAAACATGTCATTTAAGAAAACATTAATAAAAGAACTTTATAGTTTATTGTATAAAGTGAGATTAATTAGTGATTTTTAATATGAAAATTCAAGACTGAAACCATGGATAGATGTAATTGGACAAATTTCAAGATGAAATAGGAGGGATATTGTAGTTTAAATAATTGAGGTATTAATAATGACCATACATTTTTTTCAATCAGTAAATGATGCAAGAAGTCGGTTACTTAAAAGTGCAATGAAAATTGCAAGGGTGGCAGTAGAAACTAAGCCAGATAGAGAGTTTGAGTCTGGCGAACTTAGTCAAGCTACATCTATCGAATCTCGAGTAAAATCTCGGGCCTTTTTCACTAATAAGAAAGTAGAAAACCTGGATTCAGCCATTGATTTTTTACATTCTACTCGGAGAGTTTTTGGTGGGAATACCAAGCGATTAATAGAGCTTAAAAAATTTTGTAGAGGTTTAAATACAATTGGTTCTCGATATACAGGAAAAAAATTATTTGAATTAGCGATTATCCAAGATATTCAGATTCTCGCAGGTAAAATGCAAAATGAGAATTCGGAAAATAAATTCTTTGATTTAGCTATTGAAGTACATGCTATATTGGCGAAAGTAACCAAGCATCATCGAAAAGGTTTTTTTGCCTATCTATTTAGAACAAAATCAAAACTTGAAAAATTAATCTTAGCTTGTTTTGAACCATTGGTTAAAAGCAACATTATCAGCATTGAAAATACTGGTATTCAGGTCAAATCTCAAAAAACGAGTGTTTCACTCACTATATAACATTAATACATTCTAACAGAGGATAATATCATGAGAGCTATACAACATAGACAAACAGTG
>CAIQCE010000082.1 GCA_903870185.1 uncultured Gammaproteobacteria bacterium | reverse complement strand
TGGATTCAATTGATAAAAAACATGTCCCTCATCCTCCACTTTACTGCCAAATATTCCCGCTTTCTCCCAGGCTTTAAAATAGAGTGCTTGTTGTTTTGACTTTAGAGTTTCAGCAGCAGTGGGAGTAGATGGCGGAGTTTTTTGAATTTGTGGGGCAGGTTGATGTACTCGCTTCCAATCTTCTATGGCAAGTTGGGTGATTTTGATTCTTCGAGCTTCCATATCCAGTTTGAGCCAAGTATTCACGGGTGCCTCCGAGGCTGGTAATTATTTTCCATGGTACGTTGTGAATCTTAAGAAAATATGAAGAGCTACCCTAGCAAATCACCCAATCCACCGCCACCCAGTAATTTTGAGGCCCCCATCATTTTTTCCTGGGTGATTTTTTCAATCTTACTAACGGCATTATTGATTGCCGCAGTGAGTAAATCCTCTAGAATCTCTGGGGATTCTTTTAGCATTTCAGGGTCAATTTTGATTCTTTTGGCTCGATATTTACAGCTCATGGTGATTTCAACCGATCCTGCTCCAGCATTACCTGTGACCTCGATGGTTTCTAATTCAGCTTGTTGCTGTTGTATTATTTCTTGCATTTTTTTAGCATTTTTCATTAAACTGCCAATATCAAAATTACTCATCGTGATTTCCTTGATTGTTTCGAATGTTAATGGGGGTTCTGGATTGAAATGCATGGCCTAGAGTGCCGCTATCGAGATATTCCAGCTCACCACCTAATGGAACTCCATGGGCAATACGAGAACATTTAATATTATTGGTATTAATACGGCTGACAATATAATGGGCTGTTGCTTCACCTTCTACGGTGGGATTTGTTGCAATAATTAATTCGGTGACTTCATTTTCATTTAAGCGTTTTAAGAGTTCTGAAATTCCAATATCTTCAGGACCAATCCCATCGAGAGGGGAGAGATGACCTTGGAGTACGAAATACAAACCTCGAAAGCTGTTGGATTGTTCGATGGCAGTCACATCGGCAGGGCTTTCGACCACACAGAGTTGAGTGCGTTGCCGTCTAGGGCTGGCACAAAGATCACAAAGCGTTTGTTCAGTGTAAATTCTACAACTATCACAATAACCCACTTCAGTGATGGCAGCTTGCAGAGCTTGTGCTAAAGCTAATCCCTTAGCTTTTCCGGGTGTTGAAAGCAGTTGAAAGGTCATTCGTTGAGCCGATTTAGGCCCTACGCCTGGAAGGGCACGAAAGGCATCGATCATTTGCTTAATCAATGGGCTTAGCACGTTGCTTATTTATCCTCTTCCTCAGTAAAGCCGAGGTTTTTGATATCATCTGGAATTTCCATCGTTTGTAACAATTCTAAAGTTTTATTTTGAGTCGTTTCTTGAATCTTATCGCTCAACTCTTTCCATGCTTCACGGACTCGCCATTTGAATTCTTTAATGCCACCCAGCAGAGCTCGCTCATCGAATTCTATGTCTTCAAATGCATAAGTAGCACTCATAACAATCTTAACGGTTTTATCGTTGGATAGTCCGATTAAACGAGTATCCGCTAGATCGGAATAAGTATCTTGTATTTGATTTTGCATATTCAATATACTGTTTTTAATATCATCCAGTAAATCGTCTTGTTTTAGCTCATTGGGCATATAGTTCTTTCCTCAATTAAGAATCGTTGGGCACAATACTGTCTTTCACAATAGTGGCATCAAAAGCTTCCATCAGTTTCTGGACTTTAGGGTTGCTATTGATAGCCTGTTCAGCTGCTTTCAATTGAGCCTGTTTATGTTCTTGGGCTTGTCCGTCAGGGGTTGTAGATCCTAGGCTCGCGGTCGCAGGTTCTATCGTGACCTTAATCAGTTTACCCAGATGCTTGCTGAGAGCCTCGGAGATCCGCTGAATATGTCTAGCATTTAACATTAACGCTTGTTTGGGTTCAAGCAATAGTTCCACTAGATCGGCGTTCATGGATTTTAGGCTGCAATGTTGGGCTAAGGCCTGAGTCGGGCCCGTAAGCTCTAGGTGTGTTAATAATCGACCCCATTCCGTAGTAGGTGCAGCGGCTGGGGCTTTATTTTGAATAGGGGCAGGGGATTCTTTAGGGGCTGCTGGTGAGGCGGTAGTGATTGGAGATTTAGTGGGTGCCGGTGTATGAGTGCTGGTTGAGCGAGCCGCAACTGGCTTAAAAGCCAGCATTCTTAGCAAGGTCATTTCAAAGCCCACACGAGGGGTCGGGGCTAAGTTAAGATCCCGTTGACCCATCAATCCGATTTGGTAATAGAGTTGCACATCTTCAGGCTTGAAATGCTTTGCAAAAACTTCTAGCTGAGGATCTTTATCTTCAAGCTTAGGAACAAATTGTAATACCGCTATTTGGTGCCATAAATTGAGGAGTTCCGCCAAAGCTTGTTTAAAATCAGTTCCCAAGAGAGAGAGTTGAGTGATGAGTTCCAAGAGGCGATTAGCTTCATTGTCCTTTAAGGCATTGAGTAAATCAAAGAGTAAAGAATGGTCGATAGTTCCCAGCATTTCTTTTACAGATTGAGTCGATACTTGGTTGTTACCATAGGCAATTGCTTGATCCAATAGGCTTAGAGCATCTCTCATGCTGCCATCGGCCGACTTACCGAGTAATAGGGTAGCTTCATCCTCAAATGGGAGATTTTCATCTTTTAGAATTTTCTGTAGATGTTGGGCAATTTGTTCGGCCGGCATGGGTAATAAGTGAAACTGCAGGCAGCGCGATAAAATAGTCGCTGGCAAGCGCTGTGGATCGGTGGTTGCCAATAGAAATTTCACGTGAGCGGGGGGTTCTTCCAAAGTCTTCAATAGCGCATTAAAGCTATGACCTGAGAGCATATGGACTTCGTCGATTAGGTAGACCTTGAAGCGACCCTTCGTAGGGGCATATTGGACGTTGTCGAGGAGATCTCGAGTATCCTCTACCTTGGTTCGGGAGGCTGCATCGACCTCTAGAAGGTCCACGAATCGCCCTGAATCGATTTCAAGGCAGCTGCTGCAGGTTTCACATGGAGTCGCGCTGATGCCTTTCTCACAATTGAGGCATTTGGTTAAGATTCGAGCTAAGGTGGTTTTCCCTACCCCTCGAGTGCCTGTGAAGAGATAAGCATGGTGAAGCTGATTATGGGTCAATGCATTGGTTAATGCTTGTACGACGTGAGATTGGGCTACAACTTCATCGAATCGGTGAGGTCTCCACTTCCTTGCTAATACCTGATGGCTCATGCTGTCTTTATACACCTGGGCTGATTGGGAACGATTAGTTTACTGGGACTCATTGTAATGTAGGTTGGTGCCAAGCGCTAGCGCGGCCCAACAGATAGAGTGGAATTGTCGGGCCTGAAAAAGCGCAGCCCGACCTACACCATTAAACTGGATCCCCGCCTGTGCGGGGACGACGGCTTAGCGCCAAGCACAGCGCGGCCTAACAAATCAACATATTCTTTAAGGCGGCTATAAAAAAGGCGGTGACTTATCAGCCACACCGCGGCACCCGAATGGTTTGCTACCGTTGCTCCCTTCCGGGCCTGGCGGGTTTCACAATCATTCGCTGCGCAGGGACCAATAAGCCACCAGCACGTGGTTGGAGAGGGATTGCTGGTGTCCATCCCTGGACACCAGCCCCTTCGGGGTCGCCGGCTACGCCGTCGGGCAAAATTTGCTTCCTGCAAATTTCGTCGAACCCATGCGGCTTCTCACCCCTCTCTCTCCTTCAATTTAAAGCAACACTCCCTTGGAGTGCTGTTTTAAATTGGCGGAGAGAGAGGGATTCGAACCCTCGGTACGGGTTACCGTACACACGCTTTCCAGGCGGGCCCCTTAAACCACTCGGGCATCTCTCCTAAATTCCTTCAAAAAGGGCGCTAAGGTTAACCTAGATTCAGGGCCTCTGCAATCAGTTCATCAGTAGGCAACGCTTACACATGAGGGGCGGCTAGGAGTCTTGGCTCTGAAATTTCAAGGCTAGCAACACCCTTGTCGGAGATAGTAATTCCATGCTCAGGATTGATATGCACGCTTTTAGATTCAGTCGGTGCATTGACTTGGGTTTCTAGTCGAAGCAATCGATCTAAATTAGCGGCTGTAGTTAAACCATTAAAACTGAGTGGTAGTTTAGGATCAATAGTGCCTGCTCTACGTGCTTCTAAATAATTTTGCCAAGCGGCATTATAGAGCTGTAAACCGATTTCGACTGCAATTATTTTCGCTTGAGTTCGGTTACCTGTCTTATCAACGATATAAGCTTCTATATTCGTGAATACTTGCGGCAAATAAGTGGATACTGGAATAGGTGCTTCAACTGCCCTAATACTAGGAGCTGCAGCAAATAATCCAGCAGCTGCAGCTCCGCCGCCTCCACTAGCACCCGCTCCCGCCGCCGCAGCAGCAGGTAAAGTATGTGTGGCTCGATAGGTGGCAGCAATAGATTTCCTTAATTCATCTGGTAAGCGATTAAACCCTTGCTGAAGTAATTCTGCATCCTTAGCTGTATAGGTTCGAGTGAGGCATGCCAAATGTGCTAAAAATCTTCGTTGTTCTAGATCAGCCATTTCAATTCTGCGTAAACGAGCTCGAGTATCGAGCCATTTTTCTAGAATCGGATAATTAGGATCTCTGAAAAAACAATCCAAATGAACTTTTAAAGTTTCAACTGTATCAAAAGTATCTTGATGCAAATACCGTGCACCATCCCAACCAGCTGTTTTTTCATGTCCTCGAAATCCTGCAATATTAATCAGCCAATAACAAAACCAGCTGTGCGCAACATCGGAAGTAAAACTTCCGCTCATGATAGCTTCTCTTAAATCATCATACACGCTGAAGCTATTGCCCTCTGTGTACAAATACCAGCGCAAGTGTCCTGCGCTGAAACTTTTACAAGCTATTTCGATAGCCTCTTCAGAAAATTCACTAACCCAGGAATAAATGGTTCGCATCAATAAAGGATTTGAACCGATACATTTTAAGAAGCAAATGCTATCAGCATGGACTGCTGGATTTTCAAGTGCTGCCACAATATGCTTTGCACGAGCCTTGCTTAATTCACTAGTATCTGCAGCATCTAATAAGGCTTTTTGTTGAGTTTGAATCGCTTTCATGGCTTCTTTAACTTCAGGTGTTAAAACCAGAGAAGAAATAAGCGTATTGATAATCAAGGCTTGTTTTTGATGAGGGTTGAGGATGGCAATATAATGCGCCAATATTTTAAATGAGGCTTCATTGAGAATTCTGCTTCTATCAGGATCTGTTTCTTGAGCTTTTGTGAAAGCCGCATAAGTTTCCATGAACGTTGTATAATCACTGTGAGCAAGACTTGCAGCCGCTTTATTGAGTAAAGATAAGCAATAGAGGCGAGTCGTGCAGCGCAAAGTTTCGAAATGGGGTGGTGTTCCAGCTCGAACTTCTCTTTCTGTGGTTTGAAAAGGATTGAATTGTAAAGCTGCTAATTCTTTAATAAGCTTTTTACGAGGATTTTCTACGCTTTCATAACCTGGTAGATTTTCAACTTGAAAACCAGGAAATTTTTCAGCGATAAAGGCTTCTATGTTGGCTATGAGTTCAGCGGGAATTGGGGTCGGCATAATCAATCTCAATCAATAACTAACAATTGTTGTAAAATTCCTTCATAAATTTTAACCAAGTCTTCCAATTCTTGTATAGCAATGCATTCATTTACCTGATGAATCGTTTGATTGCAAGGACCAAGCTCAACCACTTCACAACCGGTAGGGGCAATGAATCGAGCATCGGAAGTTCCTCCACTCGTACTGAGTTCAGGTTTAATTCCACAAAAAGATTCAATTACACCAGAACAAACTGAAATTAATTTTTGACTTTGAGTAAGGAAGGGAGATCCACTCAAAACCCATTCAATATCATATTTAATATTATTTTCTTCAAGCAAACCTTGAACCTGGGTTTTGATTTCATCGGCTGTGATTAAATTGGAAAATCGCCAATTTATTAAAACTTCAATTGAGGCTGGAATCACATTGGTAACCCCGGTTCCGGAATGAATATTGGAAATTTGAAATGAAGTCGGTGGAAAAAATTCACTGCCCTGATCCCAGTTAATTTCACATAAGGTTTTTAAAACCCCTAAACTTTTATGAATGGGATTATCCGCTTTTTCAGGATAGGCCACGTGTCCTTGAATGCCATGAATTTTAAGTTTTCCATTTAAAGATCCTCGGCGTCCCACTTTCAGAGTGTCTCCCAGACGGCTAGCACTAGAGGGTTCTCCGACGATGCAATAATCCATTTGAATGGAGTGTTGTTTTAAATATTCGATAACTTTAACGGTCCCCTCGATTGCAGGACCTTCTTCATCACCTGTGATTAAAAAACCAATAGAACCTTCATGATTCGGATATGCTTTTAAAAATGCTTTCGTAGCAATCAGCATTGCCGCAAGACTGCCTTTCATATCGGCAGTTCCACGACCGTAAAGATAGCCATTTTCTACAGTTGGTTGGAAAGGGGGGTGAGTCCATTCCGTTTCATCACCAACAGGCACTACATCCGTGTGACCTGCAAAAACCATCAGCGGCTTGGCTTGACCCCGTTGTGCCCAGAAATTTTGAATATTGCCAAAATTGAGGGGGTGAATTTCAAAGCCTAAAGCTTTTAACTCATCGATCATGACCGATTGGCAACCTGCATCCTCCGGTGTAACAGAAGGGCAAGCGATCAATTTTTGGCATAGTTTAAGAACTTCGGTCATGAATCTGCATCCCGTAAGAGCTCATTTAAAGAAGTTTTGCTTCGGGTTTTTTCATCGACTTGTTTGACGATAATGGCGGCATATCGGCTATAGAGCCCATCTTTGGAAGGAAGGCTGCCTGGTATCACCACGCTGCCAGCTGGCACTCTTCCATAGCTGGTTTCTTGAGTGTGTCGATTGTAAATCGGAGTGCTTTGGCCGATGAAAACCCCCATTGAAATCACAGAGCCCTTTTCGACAATAACACCCTCTACAATTTCGGAACGAGCGCCGATGAAGCAATTATCTTCAATAATGGTGGGGTTAGCCTGCAAGGGCTCTAATACGCCTCCAATACCTACGCCCCCAGAGAGGTGAACATTTTTCCCTATTTGAGCGCATGAGCCTACTGTCACCCAAGTATCAACCATGGTTCCAGAATCCACATAGGCCCCAATATTCACATAGCTCGGCATTAAGATCACGTTGGGGGCTATATAAGCCCCTTTTCGGACGGTAGCTGGAGGGACGATTCTAACGCCTGATTCTTGAAGCTCTTCTGGCGTTAGGCCAGTAAATTTAAGAGGAACCTTATCGTAAAATTGGCTGAATCCGCCCTCAATCAGTTGGTTAGAATGGGTTTTAAAATACAGCAATATCGCTTGTTTAAGCCATTGGTGAACTTTCCACTCATGGGAGGCTTCATCATAGGAGGCCACTCTAAGGGTTCCGGTATTGAGGTGATTAATGCAATCCAAAATAGCTTCCCGAACCTCAGTAGGGGTGTTTTCTGTGCTATATTGATCACGATGACTGAAAGCCACTTCGATGGTAGAGCGTAATGAGTCCATGAAAATCTCCGATTGCTGAATTAATTTGAACTTTAAATGGCTTAAGATAAAGAATCAACAATTGACGGAGACTTCCGAGCCAAGTATCATCGCATTTTTTAATCGGGGTATAGCGCAGCCTGGTAGCGCGCCTGCTTTGGGAGCAGGATGTCGGGGGTTCGAATCCCTCTACCCCGACCAGATTTTTGGCAGAAAAAGCCATCCACAGTCTGGTAGCGCGCCTGCTTTAGGAGCAGGATGTTGGGGGTGTGGTTATCCCTCTCGACCAGATTGCTGGCAGAAGAAGCCATTCAGGTTTGCGCCTGTAGCTCATTCGGATAGAGCATCGGCCTTCTAAGCCGAGGGTGGCAGGTTCGAATCCTGCCAGGCGCACCATTATCACCAGTGATTAAAATCCATATGGTGGACGTAGCTCAGATGGTAGAGCCCCGGATTGTGATTCCGGTTGTCGCGGGTTCGATCCCCGTCGTTCACCCCAGTTTGTTTAGGCCCAGGTCTGTTCAGGGGTTCCCACTAGCCCCTCAGTTTCTTCAGCGGCTGCTTCTTCGTCAACACCAGTTTTTAAATCCCGTTGAGGCATTATCATCAAATCCGATTTCGCTATCTTCCAAAATTGAGTGAGTGGTGCTGTCCTAGATTTTTCGATTGAGAATTGGCGATAAAATAATCCGCCGAGTACAGTAGCTGAAGCGGCACCTCCCAAAAATAACGCTAAGCCGGCTGAAAATAATTTTGTGAGTGCATATCCTATTGCTAAATGAGAGGGCGGTGTAGCGACAGTCATTAAAAGAGAAAATCCTAGAATAATGCAAACTGCAGTCAATGTTAATGTGAAAGCGATGATTGCATTTACAAGATAATTAAAAGCGGGTGAGGGTGATAATATCTGTATCAATTGATTGAGCTCACGTTCATTAATTGATCTTGGATTTTTTAATCCCCTAAGCAAGTAGTCATAAATTTTTGTTTCGAGTTGAGCATCTAGCTTTAACTGAAGAGTTTTATTAATTACAGCCATCGCTTGATCTTTTAGCGCTGGATTGGCTTCTTGTTTTCTGATTGCTGCAATCAAAGGGCGTAGAGTTCGCTTTTCTTGTGAATAAAGCACATTTAAACGGCCTTCATTGTAATCGTCACCTTTATAAGTATTCGGAAATTTTCCTAGACTAGTATCGGTGTTATAAATATTTTCACGAGTTTTATCTTCCCCACCATCATGCCCATGTACATAGTTAATGGAATAGCCTTTGTGGATTTTAGGTCTATTTACGTCATCAGGCCTTCTGTTCCACAATAATTTTTGAACACCTCCTGTTAGAGCAGGTTTAGTAGGATTTGCAGTAAGACCTTCCCCAGTTTCTTCATCAGTACAGAGCAAATGAATTTTATTTTTTTCGGCTAAAGCAGAATAGACTCGGTTAATATCATCAATCGTTTCTGCTAATTCAAAACGAGAGTTATCTCGATAACTGATCTTAAGAGCAGCAACTTCTGCAGCTAATTCAGGCACTGTTGGGATTAGTGCATTCAGTTGATTCACAATATCATCTATAGTATCGATGCCAATAATGCCGTGACTGTAAATCGTGATCCCATCGTCAGGGCTGAAGCTATAACTCAAAAGTTTTGAATGAGGTTTGTAGACTTGGTTGTAAAAGTTTACGATATCCTGCCGAGTAACCAAGCCTTCTGTAATTGAAGCTCCAAGTGCTAATTTGGAAGTTGAATGAGTAACTGTTTTCCCTTTTTTAGTCCCCCGTAGTTCTGTTTTGGAGAATGGAAAATCCTCTCTTTCACAGGATTTGATAAAATCCATAGTGTGGTTAGATAGCAATGATTCATAAGGCACATCTAAGGATGCTAATCGATCGAAAAACTCCTTAACCAAAAGATCATTAGAGCATCGATCTGCAAATTCATCACCAATGTATCTAACTAAGCCAACTGTATTTTTATTAAATTGAATGCGGCTTAAAATAGTTCTGTATTCAGCTAGCTGTTCAGGAGTAAGTTTGCCAGGTAGGTTTGTCGTTGTATCCGCTGTTCTAAAAATTTCGACTAATTTTAGATAGTCTTGTTTCCCCAGTGTCAGAACACCGAGCCGGATTAAAGTATAGAGCGCCTTAATAGGGTTCGCATGCAAATCACCATTCGTAAATTGGTTTTCTGGATCGGCGGGATAGGAGGGATCCACTTGTGGATAGGAATAGATATCTACCTTTGTTCTGATGAGCTTATTGGGTCTTCTCATGGGGATGGGTCCTTTGTACCGTATTTATATTGGTCGAGGATACTACACCTATCTTAAGAAAATATTAAGGCCATTTTTGGAAATTGAAAAATT